>JAICHT010000227.1 GCA_025924755.1 Chitinophagaceae bacterium
AACCAGTATATGAGTAAGGATATGCTGGAAGCGTATTACAAGCCGTGGATAGAACTTACGCAAAAGGGCGTAGGAGTGCATTGTGGCGAATGTGGCTGCTGGAACAAAACACCGCACGATGTATTTATGGCGTGGTTTGGCGATGTGCTGGACATACTTTCAAAAAACGATATTGGTTTTGCCATCTGGAACTTTATCGGCGATTTTGGCATACTGGATTCCGGCCGCACCGATGTGGCCTATGAAGACTGGCACGGGCATAAACTGGATCGTGAGTTTTTGGAGTTGCTGAGAAAGCATTGATGAAGCGAAAGCAAGAAACGGCAGTCAATACTTGCAACTGTTAAGCAAAATGTGAATATTTATTGCCAAGTGCAATTATAAACACCCTATATGAAATATTTACTCTTCATAACGCTCATTTTTATTTCATTTGAATCATGTAAAAAAGACAAATATGATATTTTACTTCCTCCAGAGACTACGCATGGGAACAATATTATGGGTTTTTTATATAATGGGAATATATGGGAAAGTATCAGTAAAAAACCAGGTTTGATTTTCAGAACATTAACCATAGATACACTAATTTCCTGTAAATATTATCATGATACTAGTAATATCTACTTGCCTTTACAAATAAATGCATCAATGTTCGTAAAAGATTTTAATAATAAAATTTCCAACAACTCAAAAATAGAAATTGGATTATCAAACATTTTTCAACCTAGCGGCACTTTCAATTTCGATACCCTTCTAAGAGGCAATAGAGTTTTTTTCACTAATTATTTAAACTATAAGTTCTATTCTAACTTTCAAAATTCTTTCGGGTTAACACTAACGAAAATAGATACGGTGAGTAAAATTATATCAGGTAAATTTTCAGGCACCTTATATTCCAGTACATCTAATCCCTACAATTTCAACCAAAATATCTTCAATCTAAATGATAGTATTACAATAAGGGACGGCAGGTTTGATGTTAAGTATATCGCATTATAATAGCTTCACTCAAGATGAGATATTAAGCTTACTGCAACTAAAATACCTTACTCCTTCAGGACAAAAGTGAAATTGGTTAATTTTGACTTGGTAAAATTCATAGCACGTGGACAATCTTCTTTTATATAACAAACTTGCTTCCTTTCCTGACCATTTAAAAACAGAGGCAGGTGACTTCATTGACTTTCTAGCCTCGAAAGCCAAACAGAAACCCCCAAAAAACAAACCCGTATTTGGCAGCGGCAAAGGTATGTTTGTAATGAAGCCTGACTTTGACCAGCCGCTTGAAGACTTTAAAGAATACACGGAGTAATGCAACAAAACTTACTTGACACACATACGCTGATTTGGTTTCTTGAGGGTAGCAAAGAACTTTCACAACGGCAAGAGAAATAATAGAAATAGAGAATGCAGACAATTATTTAAGCATAGCAAGCTTTTGGGAAATTGCTATTAAAGTAAGTTTAGGCAAGCTTGAACTTAAAGCGCCCTTTAATCAAATTGACAGACTAATAACACAAAACGGTTTTGAAATATTGCCTCTTACTTTCGAAGATACATTAATTGTATCTGCTTTACCTTTTCATCATAGAGATCCATTTGACAGAATTATTATTGCTCAGGCAATAACAAATAAGTTGACAATTATTTCCAAAGACGAATTGTTTTCTTCTTACACAACAAAAGTTATTTGGTAGAATAATCCTTCGCCCAATAGCAGCTTTAGCAAAGACGTGATTAAAATATTCAACTTACGCATTACGTAGCCCACCGAAAGCCTACGCCACCTTCTGGTCTATTTTCTTTTTTCATAGCTTGTATATAGCGTATGCTTTGTTCGCCATCTTTACCCGATGGGTTGGGGAAAGCAATCATAGCGCCGTGCAGTTCCCAGCCTTCTTCCAACCGTTTTACTACTTCCGTTTCAAAGGTCTCCAGGTCTGCATATTCAATTACTTTGAAATCATAATTTCTTGCCATATTATTTTTTCATTTCTGCATATAAGTAATTGCTAAACGGCACGGGCACTTGTTTTTGGCAATATGAAGTCCGGCCTAAAAAAGGTGGTGGTTCTTGTACTATCGCTTTGAATAATTTCTCTTTTCCGTTCCTGCCGGTCCAGCTTTCTGGATTCCTTATCTGCTTTGCGTTCCTTTTTGTTCAGCCGTGCTTCGCGTCGGTCGAGCTTTTTTTGTTTTTTATCAATCCGGTGCTGGGTTCTGTCTACTTTCTTTTGAACCTTTTCCACCCGCCGTTGCGATTTTTCCAAACGGGTGCTATCTATTTGCTGGGCATATAAAGCCGAAACATTGAAACCAAGAACTATGAACAACGCTATTATATATTTTGCCATACAAGTTGTTTTATCAGTATACAATTTACTACTTAAATAAAGCTTTTGTTCTTTATGGTATTAATTTTCTTAAAAGATTTAAAGACCGTTTCCATATTGCTATATTAGGTATTGCAACGTGTATCTGCATATTAAATGCATCATACTAAAACCGGGTGCTCTCTACTCAACTCGCCCCGTAGATTGGTTTCGAGCAACCGGTGCAATTGGCTGTTGCCTATATCTTTTGAAAGTAAAAACATCAGCTTGGTAACGGCGGCCTCAAAGGTCATATCATACCCGTTTACCACACCCATTTCTTTTAGTTCCATACTGGTATCGTAGCGGCCCAAATCCACAGTGCCTTCTTTGCATTGCGATATATTTAATATCGTTTTTCCATTGGCAATAGCTGTTTGCAGGCTATCTAAAAACCATTTTTGCGTAGGCGCATTTCCCGAACCGAACGTTTCTAAAATGATGGCCCTTGCATCGGATGCTACAATAGCCTGCACCGTATTAGCATTGATGCCAGGGTATAGTTTCAAAACCGCTACAGAAGGCTCTAATTCTTTATACACTTGAAAAACCCGGGCTTCCGCATTGCGGATGGAAGCATCATAAAACCGCAGGTGTACGCCGGCCTCGGCCAACAAAGGATAATTGGGTGAACGGAACGCCTCAAAAGTAGAAGAACTGTATTTGATAGTGCGGTTGCCCCTGTACAACTGAAAGTCGAAATAAATGCATACTTCCGGCACCCGTGGCTTTCCGTCTTTTTTAGCAGAAGCAATCTCCAGTGCTGTGATTAAATTTTCCTTGGCATCGGTTCTAATTTCGCCTATGGGTAACTGTGAGCCCGTAAGCACCACCGGCTTGGCAAGGCCTTGCAGCATAAAGCTTAGCGCAGAAGCGGTGAAAGCCATCGTATCGGAGCCATGTAAAATAACAAAGCCATCAAACTCGTGGTAATGCTGCTCAATTTGCTGCGCAAGTTTTATCCATATTTCCGGATTCATATTAGAAGAATCTAAAACCGGGCTAAATGAATGAGCGGTAAGCTGGTAATTCAGCCGTTTTAATTCCGGTACATTGTTGATAACCTGGCTAAAATCGAACGGCGTTAATACACCGGTAACGGCATCGTTCACCATACCAATAGTACCGCCGGTGTATATGATAAGTATTCGCGTCATTAATACAAAACAGGGTTATACAAATTTTTGAAAATGATTTCACTATTATACCGAATGGCTTACAGGCATTGCTGTAAAATCTGGGTGCAACAATTTATTTAAATACGGATCGGTATAATCGTTTATGAAAGCCAACACATTGGGATAGGCGCTAAATTCTTCCTGCGCATGCATAGTGGTAATGACTACCGCCTGCATACCGGCGTTTAAAGCAGTCTCCACACCTTTTGGCACATCCTCAAACACGATACAATCCTTAGGATTAATTTTAATTAAGTCGGCTGCTTTTAAAAAAGTTTCCGGGTGGGGTTTGCTTGTTGTCACGTTATCTGCTCCTACTACCGCATCAAAATACTGGCGTATATGCAAGTTATCCAGCACAAAATCAATATTCGAATTTATAGCGGCAGTGCCTACTGCCATTTTAATATGCTGGTCATCTGCTTTTTTCAAAAATTCTTCTAAGCCATTAATTAATTTCAAATGCGGCAGAAATGCTGCCCGGTATCGCTTCTCTTTTTCGAGCGATAAGGCCTGTTTCTCTTCTTCTGAAAAGCGATCTGCACCAAAAATACGTACCAGCAATTCTTCGTTTTTTCCATACATGTGCACCTTCACTTCTTCCCAGCTAAGGCCTGCTTTTAATACGTGGTTCAATACATCGTACCATGCCTTGGTATGAAACTCCATATCATTTACCATCGTTCCATTTAAATCAAACACAAACCCTCTTGAAAACTCATTATTCATATTCATTAATTTATATAAAGAAACCACTTATAAAATAAACAGCGTCACTGGTGCACTTTTTTATACCCGGAATAAAGGATGGCAAAGCGTCAAAAGTAATACGTACTATATTTAAAATTAGATGATGGTATAAAGTTATCTTCATCTTGTTTTTATTTGTAACAACTAACTATTACTTTTCAGTTATTAAAAGTAAACCAGCTTAAGCAGCCTAACTTATGACGTATTATAGCGGACATCCCCGTATTTTAATTGCAGTAGATTGTATAATTTTCGGTTTTGATGGTACCGACCTCAAGATTCTTTTGGTAAAAAGAGCCTTTGAGCCGGAGAAAAATAAATGGAGCCTGATGGGAGGTTTTCTACAACCCGATGAAGCTTTAGATGAGGCGGCCAACCGGGTATTAAAACAATTAACCGGGCTGGAAGGCGTATATATGGAGCAGATCCACACCTTTGGCGATCCGAAAAGAGACCCGGAAGAACGAACGGTATCAGTGGCTTATTTTGCGCTTATTGATATACAGCAGTATGAGCAACAACTTAGTGAAGATTATCATGCAGAATGGTTTTTATTAAGTAAGAAGCCCCGGCTTATTTTTGATCATGATAATATGATGGCACTAGCTCAAAAACAACTTCGCTATAAAGCAGCCATTCACCCGATATTGTTTGAATTATTACCACAAAAATTTACCATTCCGCAGTTGCAAAGCCTTTACCAGGGCGTATATAACACGGTTTTTGACAACCGAAATTTTACACGCAAACTGCTTTCTACGGGTTTGTTAATAAAGCAAAAAGAAAAAGACAAAGGCTCCTCCAAAAAAGGTGCTTTTTACTACAAGCTCGACAAGCGAAAGTATAAAGCCAATTTCCAGGCATTCTTAAATTTTGTACCCAAACCGGATAAGTTTTTATAAGCGGTGCAGTATACTGCCAGTCTTATTTAATAGGAGTTAAACCTTGTGGTTAGAAAATTGTTATGGTCTTTAACGGCTGTCGGCATTTCAGGTAAAGCCGCACTTGTTAAGATGTATCTTTTTAAGGATACATTTCATTGGCAAGGAAATTGAAAGAGTTTATTAGCAATTTTAAATTAAAAAGGAGACACAAGGTATGGCAACGAATTACAACCCCGAACACAAGGAAGGAAAAGTAGCATCTGCTATTGAAGAACAAACAGCTAAAATACCATCTGACGTATTTTTATGGGCAGCATTAGGCTCTATGGCTGTTTCTTTAACCCTGCATTTAGCGGGTCCTAAAAAACTTAGTTTGTTTGTAGGGCAATGGGCAGCTCCTTTCCTGCTTTTAGGCCTTTACAATAAAATTGTAAAGCTTGAAGGGCACGATGGTACCAACCCGGCTTAGGTTATTCCTACTACGAAATCAATAATAAAGGCATTGCTCAGTAATGCCTTTATTATTTTATCTGGTTTTAATATTACCGGTAACCCATAGCCTGCAAATGAAATAATTCCGCATAATGCCCGTTTTTTTTCAGCAATTCTTCGTGGCTGCCAATTTCAATCAGCTGTCCTTTATCCAGTACTAATATCCGGTCGGCCATGCGTACGGTAGAAAAACGGTGCGATATCAATACCGCCGATTTTCCCTTTGTCAAATCAGCAAACCGTTGAAATACTTCATATTCCGCCCTTGCATCCA
>JAICHT010000228.1 GCA_025924755.1 Chitinophagaceae bacterium
AAGTAAAGTATTATATATCGTTTACTAAAGACTGCGCTATGGTGCAGTCTTTTTTTTTGATCAGTTTGATACTACGGAAGACTATTTTACTTTTAAGCCAAAAAGGCCATGCCCTGTTGCAAAATCAATGAGGGCAGTGTATATTGTAGTGCAGTCATTAAGGCTGTTTTAATTAAATCCTAATACTATGAATCAAAAATTTTTATTATCAGTAGCTTTCTTTTCCTTACTGATCTATGGATGCGGCACCCAAAAAAGTGCATTAGATACTACTTCAAAAGGCAACGGTCAAATTCCCAGTAACTTCAGTGCTTCGCAAAAAATTCTTCTTATAGAGCAGAGCGTTGACAATGATAATTCTTCAGTAAGCGTATCATCATACAGGTCTGTGTCAACAAGCACGTATACCAATGCGTATATGAACAAGAAAAATAATGCTATGAAAGAATATGCAGATCAAAATTATTTAAAGAAACACGAGTTTGCCTCCCAAAGCGAAATATATGGTTCTGATTCTAAATATGCTGATAAGAATAAATACCAATATGCAATGGTGACGTCACTGGTCAAACCCAAGCAATATACAACCATGTCTTCAAGCGGGTCAATGGGCTCCACTCACTATCAGCCTATATTCAAATATTATATTTACGACCGCTTGAACGATAAAACCTATGAAGCTTTAGGACATGGCTCCAGTATTATAATGATGGCCTATAAATCTGCCATTAAAAGGCTCAATGAAGAAAAATAATACAACCAATACCCATATTTAATTCAATATCATTAACCGGTAACTTATTTATAATTACCCGATTTAATATTCTTCACCAAATGAAAAGACGCTGTTGAAAACAACAGCGTCTTTTAGTATACACACCATTCATTTATATACTTGCCTCTTTAATAAATTGGGATAATCGTTAGATCATCCCATCAGCGGAGAGTGAGGGATTCGAACCCTCGATACCCTTTAGAGATATACACACTTTCCAGGCGTGCTCCTTCAACCACTCGGACAACTCTCCTTTTAAGGGCTGCAAATCTACAATCTATTTAGGACAGGTTAAAAAGTTTTATCGCATTTTGCGTAGTTATTTCCATAACCTCTGATATATCTTTATCGGTAAGCGTTGCTACTTTTTGTGCTACAATACTTATATATGCCGGTTCATTGCGTTTGCCCCTGTAGGGTACAGGCGCTAAATAAGGAGCATCTGTTTCCAATATTATGTTCGATAATCCAATCTGCTCTACTACTTTATCCAACCCTGCATTTTTAAATGTTACTACGCCGCCGATGCCCAACATGAAACCCAGCGCTGCCAGCTTTTGCGCTTGCACTACGCTTCCGGAAAAGCAATGGAAAACACCGTGCAGGTTTGGATATTGCGCTATCACATCTATACATTCATCGGTGGCATTCCGCGAATGTATCACCACCGGTAATTGATTTTTTAAAGCGATATCAATTTGCTGATGAAACGCATCATACTGTTGCGCAACAAACGTTTTATCCCAGTAAAAATCAAGGCCTATTTCGCCAACAGCCACAAATTTCCGGTTCGAAAAATAAGAGGTGATGATATTCAGTTCCTCTTGATAATTTTCTTTTACAGAGCAAGGGTGCAGCCCCATCATGGCTACACAACTGTCAAATTCATTTTCCACCTGCAGCATACCAGCATGTGTAGACGAATCAATAGCAGGCATCAGGATTTTTTTTACTGCTGCCTGATCTGCATTGTTCATTAAAACAGCCCGGTCTGTGTCAAAATCCGGCAGATAAATATGGGCATGCGTATCAATCAAGTACATGTATCGGAAATATTAAATTAATAGTAAATACAAAAAAATGTAAAATTAATGGGCAAGTACGACAGTTTTCTTAAATAAACTATTAAGCCAACCGTTATACCCGCTGATGGAGCAAACATCATCAAAGTGATGAGATTTCGATAGACCGTCTCAACATAAACGCTTGATATTCAAACACTAACGTTTGTATTCGTTGCAACGACTGTTTAAAAGTTTTCTCATAAATGCTGGTAAAATTGCGTCGCAAAAACTTTTTAAAGCAAAAAAATCTCAATAATTTAATCAGGAGCTCAGCAAATTACTTTTGTAATATAAAAAAAGTTATACCTTTAAACCAGTTTTCATAGGGTACGGATTAAAAACGGGCCAGGGTTTCTACCCAGGCCCTAATTATTTATACTCATCCTGCTTATTAATTTTCTACACTTTTATTTTTTCAAACCTATACCCAGCTTCATTAAAAGCTTTTAGAACTAACGGCAATGCATATCTTAAATTATCAAATGCTTTTTCGCTATCATGAAAAACAACAATAGATCCGGCAGTTGTATTTCTTAAAACATTTTTCAAACAATGTTGTGGTGTAATAGTAGTATCAAAATCGGCACTCAGTACATCCCACATAATAATGTGTAAAGGCATCAGCAAGGAAAGTTTACGGATTTGTTTTGCCTGTTTATTTTTGATTCTGCCATATGGCGGACGAAATAAATTGGACCGGATCAATTGCGATGCCTCCTTTATATTTTCTACATATTGGCTGGTAGAAACTTTCCACCCATTTAAATGGTTTTGAGTGTGATTTCCAACAGCATGACCTTCCTGCAAAATACGCTGGTATACATCCTGGTGGTTAGCCACATTTTTACCGATGCAAAAAAAGGTAGCTTCTGCACGATATTTTTTTAATTCGTCTAATACAAAAGGCGTAATGGAAGGATGCGGTCCGTCGTCAAAAGTTAAGTACACTACTTTTTCCGAAACCGCAATACTCCATACAAAATTTGAAAATATCTTTTTTATAAACCACGGCGTTTTAATAAAGTAGCGCTGCATAGAGCAAAGGTAATTGAGAGTTCAAGGTTAACATCGTAACCCAGCAATTGCAAATCGTTGCTCTATAAATGTGATAGTACTACAAACACAACTGTCATTCAACTTTTATTATCAACCTCAGGCCGTACCTCATTTGTAATAAATCCTACTTTTGCCTTGTATGGAAAAAAAAGTCAGAGTCCGGTTTGCACCCAGCCCCACGGGTGGCCTTCATTTAGGTGGTGTTCGTACGGTATTGTATAATTATTTGTTTGCCAGGCAAAACAACGGTGATTTTATTGTGAGAATAGAAGATACAGATCAATCGCGTTTTGTTGCGGGTGCGGAAGAATATATTTTAGATACATTGGCGTGGTGCGGCTTAGAGCCGGATGAAAGCATCAAACACGGTGGCGGTTTTGGACCTTATCGCCAAAGCGAACGGAAAGAAACATACAAAAAATATGCAGATGCATTAGTGCAAAAAGGATATGCCTATTATGCATTTGATACGCCGGAAGAACTGGATGCTATGCGTTCACGGTTACGCACAGACGAAAATGCAAGTCCGCAATATGACCATTCCGTTCGTATGCAGATGCGCAACTCCTTAACACTTGATAAGCAAGAAACGGAGCGGCTGCTCTCTACCATACCGTATGTGGTGCGCATCAAAATGCCGGAAGGCGAAACGGTGTCTTTTACCGATATGATCCGTGGCGAAGTAATCTTTGATACCGCAGTGGTAGATGACAAAGTATTACTAAAAGCTGATGGTATGCCTACCTACCATTTAGCAGTAGTGGTAGACGATTACCTGATGCAGATTACCCATGCATTCCGCGGCGAAGAATGGCTGCCCAGTGCGCCGGTGCATATATTGTTATGGAAGTATTTATTTGGTTTGGAGGCCATGCCGCAGTGGGCACATTTGCCTTTGATATTAGGACCAAACGGAAAGCTTAGCAAACGCGATGGTGCCAAATACGGTTTTCCTGTTTTTGCTATGAACTGGAAAGACCCCCGAACCGATGAAGTAACCGAAGGCTTTAAAGAAAGAGGCTTTTTGCCGGAGGCTTTTATTAATATGCTGGCCATGCTGGGCTGGAACGACGGTACTGAACAGGAACTATTTTCATTGGAAGAACTGGTGCAAAAATTTTCAATAGAAAAAGTGCATAAAGGCGGTGCTAAATTCGATTTTGAAAAAGCCAAATGGTTCAATCATGAATGGATAAAGAAATTGCCGGCATCGAACTACAAAGAGGCCGTAAAATCTATTTTTGAAAGCAGAGGTTTATCCATTCAGGATGATACCTATTTTGCAAAAGTGCTGGAGCTGGTAAAAGACCGCTGCACCTTACTACCCGACTTTTGGGAGCATAGCTTTTTCTTCTTCCGCCAGCCCAGAGAATACAATACTGACGCTATAAAAATAAAATGGAATATAGATAAAAAAACATTTTTTGAAAGCTTTACCAAAGCCATGGCAAGCATCAACAGTTGGAGTGCCGCTTCGCTGGAAGCCTTGTTTCAGCAATTGGCTACGCAGGCGGAAATAAAAGCCGGAGAACTGCAGTTGCCCTTACGTATCATGCTGGTGGGCGGCAAGTTTGGCCCGCCGGTATTTCATATTGCAGAAGTATTAGGTAAAGAAGAAACCATTGATCGTATTGAGGATGCTTTGCTGGCGTTTGAAAGTATGTAAACGCATTTTATGGCATATTAGCCAGGATGAACTTTACTAAGCAATATTCTATTCTCAAAGTTTCTATACTGCATTTTTTAAAGAAGTTTACTTTTGATAGCAGATGACAAATGAACTAAACAGACCTGTAAGAGTACTGGTAGCAAAAGTAGGCCTGGACGGGCATGATCGTGGTGCCAAAGTGATTGCAACAGCCTTGCGGGATGCCGGTATGGAAGTGATATATACCGGCTTGCGCCAAACGCCGGAAATGGTTGTGAGTGCCGCTTTGCAGGAAGATGTGGATGCCATTGGCATCAGCATACTTTCCGGGGCGCATATGACGGTGTTTTCAAAAGTAATAGCGCTGATGAAAGAAAAAGAGATGGAAGATGTATTGCTTACTGGCGGCGGTATTATTCCGGATGCGGATATGAAAACATTACAAACTATGGGCGTTGGAAAACTATTTCCGCCCGGTACGCCAACCAGCGCTATTGCACAATACATTAAAGATTGGGTAAAGGAAAAAAGAAGTTTTTAATTACCGCATATGTATAAAACATTACTGGCAGAATTAGCAAATGGGATTTATACAATTACCATCAATCGTGCAGACAAATTAAACGCTATTAACAAAGAGGTGATGCACGATTTAGATACTGCAGCAGATGAAGTAATCCGCAATAAAGAAATTAAAGCGGCCATCATTACCGGCAGTGGTGCTAAAGCTTTTGTAGCCGGTGCGGATATCAGCGAATTCAAGGGTTTAAGTGTGTCTGAAGGCATGGACATAGCTAAATTTGGGCAAGCTGTTTTTTTTAAAATAGAAAATGCTACCAAGCCAATAGTGGCAGCAGTAAATGGTTTTGCATTGGGCGGTGGCTGCGAACTGGCAATGGCGTGTCATTTTAGAGTAGCCAGCGAAAACGCAAAATTTGGCCAGCCCGAAGTGAATCTGGGATTAATACCGGGCTATGGCGGCACCCAACGCTTGGTGCATTTGGTTGGCAAAGGAAGAGCGCTGGAAATGCTGATGACCGGCAATATGATTGACGCGGCTACGGCTTTGCAATATGGCCTGGTAAATTATGTAGTAAAAGATGAAGAACTGCTGGATAAAACGAAAACCATTCTAAAAACCATTATCAGCAAAGCACCACTGGCAATTAGCCGTTGCATAGCGGCAGCCAATGCCGCATATGACCCACAGAAAAATGGATATGATATAGAGTTGAAAGCCTTTGGCGAATGCTTTGGTACCGAGGATATGAAAGAAGGCGCTGCCGCATTTTTAGAAAAAAGAAAAGCCGATTTTAAAGGAAGATAAAAGCTGCATATAGATACTT
>JAICHT010000229.1 GCA_025924755.1 Chitinophagaceae bacterium
ACCGAGCCGGCAGCAATTTGTATATTCTGCTCCTGCAAGGCACTCACCACATCACCAGCTGTAAGCCCCAATTGAGCAAGCTTATCCGGCTCCAGCCATATACGCATACTAAAATCATCAGCGCGGGATACAATATCACCCACACCTTTTACCCGCAGTAAGGCATCGCGAATGAATATATTAGTATAGTTGTCCAGGAAGGTTACGCCATGGGTACCGTTGGGCGAATACAGGGCCACCAACAGTAATATACTTGGAATACGCTTACGGGTGGTTAAGCCCAGCTGCTTTACTACGTCGGGCAACTGCGGCGTGGCAATGCCTACGCGGTTTTGAATATCGAGCGCCGCAATATCGGGGTTGGTACCTACATTCAGCGTTACATTAATAGTAGTACGGCCGTCATTGGTACTGTTGCCTACCATATAAGCCATACCGGGCGTACCGTTAATTTGTGTTTCGATAGGTGTGGTTACCGTTTGTTCTACCGTTTGCGCATCTGCCCCGGTAAAACTTCCGGTTACCTGCACTACGGGCGGAGAAATTTCGGGATACTGGCTTACTGGGAGGTTCAGAAGCGCCAGCAATCCTACCAAAACAATTACCAGGGATACAACAATTGCTGTAATGGGTCTTTTTATAAAAGTATCTGCGATCATGAAGTTGCTTGTTAAGTTTATCTGGCCTTTGTTCCGGAAGTAGTATCGGTGCCGGTTTGCACCGTTGCGCCATCCTTTAGTTTTTGCACACCTTCCGATGCTATGGTATCGCCGGTTTGCAAGCCATCTTTTACAATAATTTTATCGCCTATCCGGGTTCCTAAACTCACCTTTCGCTGGCTTACCGTATTTCCATTTACTACATATACAAAGTATTCTCCCATCTGCTCCACTACGGCTTTATATGGTATAAGAAGCTGTTGTGTTCCGCTGCTTTTAATACGCACATTACAACTCATGCCGGGCTTGAGTAAATTTTTATTATTCGGGAAAACCAATCGTGCTTTGATGGTTCCGGTAGTAGGGTCTACTGCACGATCAATGAGATAGATATGGCCTGGGTATGGATACACAGACGCATCAGGCAATACAATAGTAAAGGTAGAATCGCTGCTTTTGGTTCCTTTCTGCTGGAGTTGTGTAAAATGAGCAATTTCCTTTTCATCCAATGCCAAATCAACCGCTATTGGGTTATTGGCGGATACGGTATTTAAGATGGTAACTCCCGGCGATACGGCAGCTCCCATTTTTACCTGCGATATGCCAATAGTACCGCTAAGCGGCGCATAGATTGTAGCATATCGAAGACCGGTTTGCACATTCCGTACATTGGCTTGTGCTGCTGATACCTGCATTTTAGCGGTTTGCAGATCGGCCAGTGCATGATCCAATACCTGTTTGGCAACAGCGTCCTGCTTTGCCAGTTCCTGGTATCGGTCTGCATCCTGCTGGGCCCTTGCCAGGTTGGCCTTTGATACATTTAAATTGGCAACCGATTGATCGTATCCTGCCTGGTATTGCTGCTGATCAATGGTATATAATTTCATTCCCTTATTTACATACTGGCCATCTTTAAAATAAATGCCGGTAATATAGCCGGAAACCTGCGGCCGGATCTCTACTTCGTTCAAGGCGGTAACGGTGGCCGGATATTGATTGAAATAAGTAGCTGCTTGTTCGCTTACCTTATATACAGCTATCGGAACCGGCGGAGCTTTTGGTGGAACAGCATCCTGGTGTCCGCTACAGGCATTTAAGATAAAGGCACTTGCCAAAACGCCTGAAAACAATAGTTTAGAGAGCATATCAAAAAGGAATTTTTAGTGTTTAATATTGAATGGTACCTAAGGCCCGCTCCATATCCAGCTTGCTGGAAAGTGTTTGGTTCAATGCGTTTAAATAATTTAACTGGGCGGCCCGCAGGTCGGTTTCCGCAATAATCACATCCAGGTAGGTTTTGATACCTGAATTGTATTGAAGTTGCAGCGTGTTATATACATCTGCCGCCAGGGCCAGATTTTCTCTTAAGGCATTTAGCTCGGCAAGGTTGCCTTTATAAGTAGTAAGCGCCTGCATATACTCTGTATTGATCTGGTCGGTTAACGCTACCATATCCCATTGCGAACGCCTTACCTGCAGTTCTGCAACCCGGATATCACGAATGCGTTTTCCGCCCTGGAAAATAGGTACTGCTAATTGCAGGCCGATAAAAGAATTGGGATAGGCATTGTTATAAAGATTGGAAAACCGATCGTTTAAAAAAGTAGGATTATAACTTCCGATTGCTGATATATTAGGCAGGTAGCTCCATTTATTGTACCGCAGTTCCGATTGCAACAGGCGCTGCTGTGTTTGTAGCAACTGGTACTCTACCCTTTTATTAAATTGTACCTGCTGCAGCGTATCAGCCGGCACTTCTTTTTCCATTTGCAAACTATCATATACCACTGTTAATGGGTGGCTTACCGGGTAGCCCATTAACTGCTTTAAATAAGCGTCCTTGGCTACTACCGACTCGGCGACTCTTTTCCTATCAGCCGTGGTGTTGTTTAACGATATCTGGGCCCGCTTATAATCTATCTTATCTACGATGCCGCCTTTATATTGGTTATATGCATCCTGCAAGCTGCGCTTCAGCCGTATGATATTTTCATCTAAAACCTTTACCTGCTGTTGCGTAAGCAATAAGTCATAATAAGCTTTGCTAACCATTACCACAATATCAATTTTAGTATTAACAGTATGCTGCTGCGCCTGCAACCTTACATCCGTAGCGGTTCTGCTGGCTAATAATACATCGCGGTTAAAAATGTTCTGGCTGCCGGAAAATTGAAAGCCCGACGTATTTTTAACGCCTGTTTTTACCGGCACCTTGGTGCCGCTGGCGTTGGGCAAAAAGGACGTAGGCAATTGAATATAATGCTGAAGGTTGTACCCCATATTAATTTGCGGATACCAGTCGGCCAGCCGGCTTTTGATTGTATTTTCTACCACCTGCTCATCAAGAGCTGCCTGCTGTACAGAAGGCTGATGCTTTAAAGCATATTGAACACATTGGGGTAAACTGGCATTTTCCAGTACCGTATCGGGCAGCTGTTGCGCATGTGCTGCCGCATTCATTATTAACAGAGCTATGGTAAACAGGGAAACTTTTAAATTCATAAACTATTATTAATATAACACCTGGCAAAGACAGCAAAGCCAGTGCTAATTGCAACGTTTTTCTTTAAGGCAAGTTTCGTTTATACTGTACGGAAGTTTTATGAGTCCTATCAACAAATACACCCCTAATATGGTGATGTGAATTTGACATTATTACCTCCACTCAAATTATAAGCAGGCGCAAAGGTAAAATAAATGAATATATATTCATTTATTTTTGCAAGGTGAGACAAAAAGATGACAAAAAAATTGCACAGATATTTTCGGCTACGTTACAATTGGTAGAACAGAACGGCCTTACAGGTATTACGATGTGTGATATTTCAAAAGCGGCAAACCTGGCTACCGGCACCCTGTATATCTACTTTAAAAATAAAGAAGAACTAATCAATGCGCTTTTTGTAGAATGCCGCAGTGAGTCGGCCCAGTTTTATTTTAAAAACCACAATACGGCGGATGCCGTTGAAGTATCGTTCCGCAAACTGTTTCATAACATTGTTCAGTACCGGCTATCGCATTTTGAAAAGTTTGTTTTCCTGGAACAGTGTTACCACTCTGCTTTTATCCAAAAAAACAAACGCGGTATCTCGTCCAAAGCCCTGCAACCTTTATTTAGCCTGCTGAACAAAGGGAAGCAGCAAAACATTATAAAAAAGGCCGATAACCTGCTATTAACCTGGTATATTATGGGTTGCGTAAACGAAACGGCAAAAGGCCTGCACTACAGGAGCAAAAAAATGAGCAAGACCACTTTAGCCTTCTTGTTCAGGGCTTGTTGGGATGGCATTAAAAAATAATATCGTTTTACAGTTGTTTTAACGGAAGCACTATTGTAAATGCAGTTCCCACATTTACTTCACTTTCTGCCGATATAATACCGTGGTGTTTTTCAACGATTTTTTTTGTGATGGCCAGTCCAATGCCGGTGCCTTCATATTTATCGCGTGAATGTAATTGCTGAAAAATAGTAAAAATTTTATAGCGATACTGTGCGTCGAAACCGATTCCGTTATCTTTTACGAGTATGCGACAAAAAGGTTTATTAGTATTTTCTTCATCAATAATATCCTCTTTTATAATTTCTGCTGTTACTGCTATCTCTGGTTTTACCGCTTCCCTGCTAAACTTCAGCGCATTAAATATCAGGTTCTGAAATACCTGTCGCATCTGTCCCGGCACGG
This sequence comes from Chitinophagaceae bacterium, assembly GCA_025924755.1. Taxonomy (GTDB): domain Bacteria; phylum Bacteroidota; class Bacteroidia; order Chitinophagales; family Chitinophagaceae; genus Flavisolibacter. The sequence goes on from JAICHT010000229.1 coordinate 4,343, forward strand.
CATCAATTACAGGCAGTGGACCCAGTTTTATTTCTGCTTGTTTTTCGTGTATCATTAGTTCCAGGTCACTGAGCACTTCTTTAATAATGATATTTAAATCTACCGGTTCAAACAAACTATTTACAGATAGCCGGGAGTAAGTAAGCAAATCATTTATGAGCCGCGTCATACGCGAAGAGGAAGTTATAATCCGCTCCAGATAACTTCCGGCTTCTTTATGATCTTTGATAAACCGGTCTTTAATGATGTGGCTGAACATATGAATTTTACGCAGCGGTTCTTTTAAATCGTGCGACGCTACAGAAGCAAACTGCAGCAATTCATTATTGCTGGCTTCCAGCTCTGTATTGGTTTGTAATAATTCGTGTGTCCGTTCTTTTACTTTTTGTTCCAATACATCTGTCACAATTTTTTGATCGTGAATATCGGTGCAGGTGCCAAACCATTTTATAATAGTGCCTTTTGCATCTTCCAACGGAATGGCTCTTGCCAAAAACCACCGGTACGTTCCATCTTTGTGGCGCATCCGGTATTCTATTTCATAGGTTTTGCCAGTTTGCAACGATTCTTCCCATACTTTCAGGGTTCTTTCATAATCGTCCGGGTGCAGTACATAGGACCATCCTACATTTTTTGATAGTTCCAAATCAAGACCTGTATAATCAAACCATTGCTTATTGAAAAAATCGTGGTGGCCGTTTGGCTGTGTAGACCAAACCATCTGCGGCATAAAGTCGGTAACGAATTTAAACTCCTGTATCAGCTTTTCTAACGCATCGTTTTTAAGCTTTAACTGCTCTTCCGTTTCCTGTAGTTCTGTAACGTCCATCATTGAGCCCAACATGCGGTAAGGCATGCCCAACTCATCGTACATAATACTGGCCCGGTCGAAAACAAATGCATAGCTGCCATCGCCCCTTTTAAAACGATATTCATCCGACCATTTTTTATCATCGCTATGAATAACAGCATTGATACTGTTGCGCACCCGGTCGCGATCTTCGGGGTGAATGGCATCAAACCAAAATGAAGCGGTTCTGGTGGTGCTATCACCTTTATCGTAATTAAATAAATTATAAAAATTATCGCTCCACCACATTTCATTGCTTACAAAATTCCAGTCCCATATGGCATCGTTTGTGGCGGAAGCCACCAGCCGGAAGCGTTCTTCGCTTTGTGTCAGATCCTGGGTGCGGGCCTGCACTTTTACTTCCAGTTGTGTGTTTAACTGCTTCAGGCTTTCTTTGGTGCGCAATAATTCATTATAGTTCCGGCGCAGTTTTTCTTCTGCTTCTTTTTTATGTGTGGTGCTGGTAAGCGTCAGTATCATTCCATCCTGCAATTTATTAGCTACCATATCAAACCATTCTGTATGATCTTCTTCACCTATCGAAATTTCCGCAGCTACCGTTTGATCTTTTTCTACAACCTCTGAATACTTCGCAAAAAAACCGTCTTGCACCAGGGCCTGAAAATCATTGATATTTTTAGCAATTAGCTTTTCGGGCTGTGAGCGGAATATCTTTTC
>JAICHT010000230.1 GCA_025924755.1 Chitinophagaceae bacterium
TATTCCAACTTGAAATCTCCAAGTCATTTATTTAAATCTTCGCCGGCTCAACCTACATTATATTCTCAACAAAAAAAGCAAAACTTTTTATATATTCATAACGTAATAAGCCATAGGATGCAACTGAGAAATCCGAATAAATCAGTTGTTGTAATTTATAAATGCTTGCCTCCAGAAATACTAAAATAATCGGGCTGCTTACAATTGTTGTAGTAGCTGCTTCTGCTTTTATAGTAAATAGCAGTAGTCATACCATTGATTTTAATACCGAAGTAAAACCGATACTTAATAAGAAATGTATTACCTGCCATGGAGGTGTGAGACGCCAAAGTGGATTTAGTTTGTTGTTCCGTTCAGAAGCACTGGCAAAAGCAAAGTCGGGCAAGCCCGCTATTATACCCGGCGATCCCGATCATAGTGAAATGATCCGCCGGTTGAAATTGAAAGACCCTGAAGACCGCATGCCCTACAAGCATGAGCCATTAAGCGAAGAAGAGATCACTACATTAACCCGGTGGATAAAACAGGGAGCGCAATGGGGAACACACTGGGCGTATGTTCCGGTAAAAGAAGTGGCTGTTCCTAAACCATCCGCTTCGCTTTTTGGTTTACTGCCGGCATCTAAAAATAATTGGGTTAAAAATGATATTGACTATTTTATTGGTGACAAATTAAAGCAGCAAAAGTTACAGCCTTCGCCGGAAGCTGATCCTTCCACTTTAATAAGACGTGTAAGTTTAGACCTAACAGGATTACCGCCATCCGCTGCTTTGCAACAGCAATACTTCAACAATAAAAGCGGTAAAGCATATGAGCAACTGGTAGACTCCTTATTAGCTTCTCCGCATTTTGGCGAACGCTGGGCCACTATGTGGATGGACCTGGCCCGGTATGCCGATACCAAAGGATATGAAAGAGACGCCAGTCGCAACATTTGGCACTACCGCGATTGGCTGATTCGAGCTTTCAATAATGATAAACCGTATAACCAGTTTTTGGTAGAACAACTAGCCGGCGATCTATTGCCGAACAGCACCGATGATCAGTTAATAGCTACTGCGTTTCACCGTAATACCATGACCAATGATGAAGGAGGTACGGATAATGAAGAATTCAGAACGGCAGCTATTATTGACAGGGTGAACACTACGTGGGAAGGCCTGATGGGAACGACCTTCGCCTGCGTGCAATGTCATAGCCATCCGTATGATCCTTTTACACATGAAGAGTATTACAAGTTCATGGCTTTCTTTAACGATACAAGAGATGAAGATACCAATGCCGATTATCCGTTACTGCGCCACTTTTCTGCAGAAGATAGTTTGAAGCTGCTGCTAATAAAGAACTGGTTACAGAACAATGGATATCCGGCAGAAGAAAAAAGGGTATACCGGTTCTTAAAAACATGGCAGCCAGCTGTTAACTCTATTCAGGCGGATAGCTTTACCAATGCCGAATTAAATGATACCAAATGGCTGGCGTTCCGAAACAATGCAGTGGCCCGTTTAAAGCATATTGATCTGCAGGACAAATCGCAACTGATCTACCGTTACCAGGGCTATAAGGCAGGCGGCGTTTGGACAATACATATAGACAATGCAAAGGGTCCTGTTTTGCAAACGATACCGGTGGCTAACACTAAAGGCTGGCATATAGCAACTGCAAGTTTACAGCCTGTAAATGGTGTGCATGATTTGTTTTTTGCATATACCAACCCCACCTTAAAAAAGCCGGAAGACAATGGAATGCTGTTCGATTGGTTTTACTTTACACAACCCCTGGCCGGGCAGGGAAAAGAAGGATATGATACCATTAAAAAATACTACTGGCAGTTGCTTGAAAAAGACGTGCCGACTACTCCGGTAATGATGGATAATCCGCCGGATATGCATCGGCCTACGCATGTTTTTGAAAAAGGCAATTGGCTGGTAAAAGGCGAAGAAGTACAGCCAGGTGTGCCGCACTCTTTAAATCCTTTTCCTAACAAAGCACCCCGCAACCGCTTGGGTATGGCGCAATGGCTTACCAGTGATCAAAATCCGCTAACAGCCCGGACCATTGTAAATCGCTTATGGGAGCAATTATATGGTACCGGTCTGGTGGAGACGCTGGAAGATTTAGGTACGCAGGGTGCAGAACCCACGCATAAAGAATTACTAGATTACCTCGCCTATCAATTTATGCACGAATATAACTGGAGCATCAAAAAATTATTACGGGAAATGGTGCTGTCCGCTACCTATCGGCAAGATTCAAAGGTTACAAAAGAGGCATTGGAAAAAGACCCGCTCAATAAATATTATGCACGGGGAGCACGGGTGCGTCTGTCTGCGGAACAAATACGCGATCAGGCTTTGGCCATCAGCGGCTTGCTGAGCGAAAAGATGTATGGCGCCAGCGTAATGCCTTGGCAGCCGGAAGGGATATGGATGTCGCCCTGGAACAGTGATACCTGGGTAAAAAGTGAAGGAGATGACCAGTACCGGAGAGCCGTTTATACTTTTTGGAAGCGTACTGCGGCTTATCCCTCCATGATTACATTTGATGGGGTGGGCAGGGAGTTTTGTACGGCCCGCAGAATACGAACCAATACACCGTTGCAGGCATTGGCTACCTTAAACGATTCGGCATATTTGGATATGGCCCGTCACTTTGCGTATCGCATGCAAAAAGAAATACCCGATAAAAATGATAGCAGAAAACAAATAAGTTATGGTTACCAAATAGCCACCTTAAAACCCATTACTACGGAAAAGCTGGATGCACTGGAGAATTTATATACTGAAGCCCGTGAAAAATTTAAAACAGATAAAGTAGCCACTTGCGATATGATAGGAGAAGATAATGAGCATAATAATTCCGAAACCGCCGCCTTGGTAGTAGTGGCAAATGCCATATTGAATTTAGATGAACTGATCACGAAGAACTAATATGAAAATGACCTAACGAACTTTACATCATGACCCAGAAAGAACTCCATAATCAACGGTTGCTGAAAGAAGCAGAAGCCGCTGTAATACAGCAGCATACCCGCCGCCATTTTTTAAAAGAAAGTGCGATGGGCTTTGGCGCTTTGGCCTTAGGTTCGCTGTTGCAATCCTGCGGTTTAGGTTCTTCTGCTACTGGTAATAGTATTCCTTTCGATCCGGCACATCCGTTAGCGCCTAAGCTGCCAATGTTTCCAGGCAAGGCTAAAAGTGTTATTTACCTGCATATGGCCGGTGCGCCGTCGCAACTGGAGTTGTTTGATTACAAACCAGAGTTGATGAAACTTGATGGCCAGCTTTGCCCGCAATCTTTACTGGAAGGCAAACGCTTTGCTTTTATCCGGGGCGTACCGAAGATGTTAGGGCCGCAGGCCAAATTTGCACAATATGGCCAAAGCGGTGCCTGGGTAAGCGAACATCTGCCGCATTTTTCTAAAGTGGTGGATGAAGTAAGTTTTTTAAAGGCGTGTAGCACCGACCAATTTAATCATGCACCGGCGCAATTATTAGTACAAACCGGCGGACCACGGTTAGGAAGGCCCAGTATCGGTTCGTGGGTGACGTATGGTTTAGGAACAGAAAATCAAAACCTGCCCGGCTTTGTCGTATTAACCTCCGGTGGAAAATTTCCCGATGCTGGTAAAAGCGTTTGGGGCAGTGGCTTTTTGCCATCGGTATACCAGGGAGTGCAATGCCGCAGCGAAGGCGATCCGGTGTTGTTTATTAAAGATCCGCAGGGCATGGACCGCGATCTGCGCAAGGCTTCCATAGATGCCATCAATAAAGTAAATGAAGAAGAATATAAGGAGTATAATGATCCGGAAATTTTATCCCGCATATCGCAATATGAGATGGCGTATAAAATGCAGATCTCCGTACCCGAAGTAATGAATATTAATGACGAGCCGCAATATATTCATGAAATGTATGGTACGCAGCCGGGCAAATCCTGTATGGCCAACAATATACTATTAGCCCGGAAGCTGGTGGAAAAAGGCGTTCGTTTTGTACAATTGTTTGATTGGGGGTGGGATAGTCATGGCACGGATGCAAACCTGGCTATTGATATTGGTTTTATTAATAAATGCCGGCAGGTGGACAGGGCCATGACGGCGTTGATACTCGACTTAAAACAACGCGGCTTATTAGAAGAAACGCTGGTAGTTTGGGGCGGTGAATTTGGAAGAACACCGATGATGGAAAACCGCGAAGGAAAGCAAAATCCATTTAAGGGCAGGGACCATCATGTAGATGCCTTCACGATCTGGATGGCCGGTGGAGGCATTCGTAAAGGATTTAGTTATGGCGAAACCGATGAAATTGGATATAACGCCATTAGTGGTAAAGTAACTCCGCATGATATACAGGCTACAATACTGAACCAGTTAGGTTTTGATCATGAAAAATTTACCTATCAATTCCAGGGGCGGCCCTTCCGGCTGACAGACGTAAACGGGCAAGTAATTGACGACATATTAGCATAAGCTATTGAACACCCTTATTGAAAACATGCACCAACACAGGAGAAATTTTATTAAAACAACTGCATCCGCAACTACTGCTTTATTATTAGCATCTTTGGATGTATTATCAGCTACTAACATACCGGATATGACGGCAACTAAGAATTTTGAATTAGTACTATTAGCTACCAACTGGGGATTTACCGGAACGCTGGACGAGTATTGTGCAAAAGTGAAAAAAGAGGGCTACGACGGCATAGAAATATGGTGGCCGTTAGAAAAAAAGGACCAGGATGAATTGTTCGCTGCGCTAAAGAAATATGGGTTGCAGGTAGGCTTCCTTTGCGGTGGCTTGCAGGCAAATGCCAGCGAACACCTGGCATTCTTTAAAAAAATGATTGATGCCGCCGCTACCAATACGGTTCAGAAGCCACTCTATATCAACTGTCATTCGGGGAGAGACTTTTTTTCTTACGAAGAGAATAGTGCATTTATAAATCACACCAATCAATTAGCAAAACAAACCGGTATATTGATCTGCCATGAAACACACCGTTCCCGCATGTTGTTTGCAGCGCCTGTAGCCAGGCAATATATACAAAAGCATCCTGAGTTGCGCCTCACCTTCGATGTGTCGCACTGGTGCAATGTAAGCGAAACGCTTTTACAGGATCAGCAGGAAACCGTGGCATTGGCATTAGACCGGGTAGATCATATTCATGCCCGTATTGGCCACCCCGAAGGGCCGCAGGTAAACGATCCGCGGGCACCGGAATGGGAGGAGGCTGTTAAAGCACACCTCGCCTGGTGGGATACTGTAGTAGCCCGTAAAAAAAAGAATGGCGAACGATTGACGATATTAACCGAATTTGGTCCGCCGGATTATATGCCTACTATGCCTTACACCAAAAAACCGTTAGCCGATCAGTGGGCTGTTAATGTGCATATGATGCAGTTATTACGTAAACGCTATCTTTCTTAATTTTCAATGTTGCTGTTGCTTATTTCTATTACAGAATTTATTGGACGTTTTCACCCCGTACTGGTGCATTTGCCTATTGGTATTTTGCTGGTTGGTTTACTATTGCTATGGCTGTCTCAAAAAAAACAATATGATATTTCGCCGGCTGTAATAAAGATCGTATTCCTGTGCGGTGTGTTTTCTGCATTAGCCTCCTGCATTACCGGTTATTTGTTATCGTTAAGTGGCGATTATGATAGTACATTGGTGGCCTTGCATATGTGGATGGCTATTGGGCTAACCCTGGTTGCCATGTTGTTATTTGCAAAAGTAGCCAGCGGCCAAAAAGATATAGTGTATAAATTATCATCCATTGCTTTATTGATTTTTATTATTATCAA
>JAICHT010000231.1 GCA_025924755.1 Chitinophagaceae bacterium
GGAATGATTAACGAATTCAACGGTTTTGTGGTGGTAGATTCCATGCATATTAATGGCAAGGCTACATTGGGTGAAAACATTGCAGACCTCGGCGGCGCTTTATTGGGATTGGATGCTTTTAAGAAAACCGAAGCCTACAAAAGCGGCAAATTGATTCATGGTCAAACGCCTTTACAGCGTTATTTTTTAGGATTTGCATTGGGCTGGCTGGGGCAGGAACGTAAAGAAGCGCTGGCAGCACAGGTAATGACCGATGTACATTCGCCCGGCCAATGGCGGGTTGACGGCCCTTTTGTGAATGTGGATGATTTTTACAAAGCTTATGATATTAAACCGGGCAGTGAAATGTTTCGCCCGGATAGTGCACGAGTGAAAATTTGGTAAAGAAGTTTGTACTAATCACAATATAAAAGATATTATACTGAGAAGTTGATTTTTAAACATACAGCGAGTTTGACAAGCTGAATGTAATAATATATTTTTAGAGGGTAATAGAAAACAGGTTATTACATATTCCATATGACACAAAGACCGCAGACTATTCAAATTTTTCTACCTGATGGCAATCCGACGAGTATAAAGATTGCTGACTTAACAAATAGAATGATTGTAGCAGTTCTGGTTCCAAGAAACAAACTGACTGAATGCGGAGTAAGGCCTGAAGTGAGAAAGTATGGAATCTATTTTCTTTTTGGAGTAAATGAAGAAAAAGCAAAACCTATTTCGTACATCGGTGAGACAGAAGACTGCTTCGAGAGACTCAAAACGCACAACAAATCAAAAGACTTTTGGAATTATGCAATAATTATAACATCCAAGTCGAACACTTTTACCAAATCGCATGTAAAATTCTTAGAACATTTATGTATTAAGGCTGCTAATGAAATTGGCCGCTACGATACTGATAACTTAGCAATACCTGCAAAACCATACATCACAGAAAGTATGGAAGCCGATCTACTTGACAATTTTGATACTATCAAAATTCTACTTTCTACCCTTGGATTTCCCATTTTCGAAGAAATCAGGAAATCTTCATCTAAAAAAAGAGACCTGCTTTATTGTAGGGGTAAAGATGCAAATGCTCAAGGTGAAATGATTGATGATGGTTTTGTAGTTCTTAAAGGGTCAAAAGCAAACAAGGACGAAACGAAAACTGCAGGGACTTGGGTGACTGGAATGCGCAAGAAATTAATTGATGACAGAATTCTCATTTTAGAAAATGGGGTATTGGTTTTCGCAGAAGATTTTGTTTTTGGTTCTCCAAGCGCTGCTGCCGCAGCAGTTTTAGGACGTAGAGCAAATGGGTGGACAGAATGGAAAGACAAAGACAATAAAACAATTGATGAAATTTATAGGGTTGATACAATTATAGATGCAGTTGTAAGTTGACGGTAGGGTATAATATATTGAACTTAAAAGCCGCCATTTAACCAATGAAAATCCAGCCTTTTATAGCAACGGACCGGTTAACAATAAAACCTTTAACGGTAAACGATTACATCTTTATACTGGAGTTGGTCAATACTGAAGGATGGATTCAATTTATAGGAAACCGTAACATCACATCTGATAATGATGCAACCGCCTACATTCAAAAGATACTGGCGAATCAAAACATTGTATATTGGGTGGTTTCACTCAAAATCAGCGACGAAGCGATAGGGATAATAACTTTTATTAAGCGGGACTATTTAGAACATCCTGATATTGGTTTTGCATTCCTTCCTGCATATACAAAAAAAGGATATGCATTTGAAGCCACAAACGCTGTGTTCAACTATTTAATTGAAGATCAAAAATTAACGCACATCCTTGCTACAACCATTCCGGAAAACATAAGATCTATTAGCCTTTTGAAAAAACTGGGACTGGCCTTTGAAAAAGAAATGGAAGTAGAGAAACAAAAACTTCATATTTATGGAACACCAACAGCTAATATAAAAAGCTACCGTTGAAATACATTACCCGTACAATCTGGATTTTATCATTAGTAAGTTTGTTTACAGATGCGGCCAGTGAAATGCTGTACCCGATAATGCCTATATATTTAAAATCCATTGGGTTTTCTATTGTGCTTATCGGGATACTGGAAGGCATGGCAGAAGCTGTAGCCGGCTTAAGTAAAAGTTATTTCGGCAAACGCTCCGATACTACAGGCAGACGCGTTCCATTTGTGCAAACCGGCTATAGTTTAAGTGCTGTTTCGAAACCGATGATGGCCCTTTTTATCGCTCCGCTCTGGGTCTTTTTTGCGAGGACAATAGATCGTATTGGGAAAGGAATAAGAACAGGTGCCAGAGACGCTTTGCTTTCGGACGAAGCAACACCACAAACAAAAGGTAAAGTTTTTGGATTTCACCGTTCCATGGATACTATAGGCGCAGTGATCGGGCCTTCCCTGGCATTGCTTTTTTTATATTACCATCCGAACCAGTATAAAACGCTTTTTTATATAGCATTTTTGCCGGGACTTTTTGCAGTATCTATTTCCTTCTTTTTAAAAGACAAAAAAGCTGAAAGAAAAACTGGCAAAGCAACGCCTTTTTTTTCCTTTTTATCCTATTGGAAAGAAAGCACAATATCCTACAGAAAATTGGCAACCGGATTGCTCGTTTTTACTTTATTCAACAGCTCTGATATTTTTCTATTGCTGCAGGCAAAGCAATCCGGTTTTACAGATATCATGGTTATCGGAGCATACATCTTTTACAATCTTATATATGCCTTATTTGCATTTCCTATTGGTATAATTGCAGACAATATCGGATTAAAGACCACTTTTATTTCCGGGCTGGCCTTGTTTGCAGCCGTATATCTTGGTATGGCTCTGAACAAAAATTTGTATTTATTTTTTGGACTGTTTTTTCTATATGGTATCTATGCAGCTGCTACAGAAGGAATTTCAAAAGCATGGATCTCCAATATTACGTATAAAAAAGATATAGCTACAGCAATAGGTACCTATGCAGGACTGCAAAGTATTTGCACGATGCTTGCCAGTACGTTAACAGGATTTATCTGGTTTCAATTTGGTGCAGAAACAGCTTTTATAGTAACTGCTACCATAACTGTTTTTGTAATTTTCTACTTCACTACTATCCCAAAGCCTAAGACCGATTTATTGGGATAATAAATAACAATATGGATATAAAAAGCATGGACGATAAAGCTTGTTTAAAATTGAAAATTATCGCTTTTGAAAGTTTTATAAGGATGAAATAATCGTTGTAAGTATTTAATGCTCTATTAGGAACTGCATTTATAGTAGCAGGCGAAATTTAAGTTTCAAGTAAAGCAGGCTATAAATACAAACTCATTTCATTTTTATATTGCAGTGCAGTTTCGCCGGCTTTTTCAGCAAAATCTTCACCGCCGGAAGCATAGATAATAGCACGGCTGGCATTTACTAATAAACCACAATCTTTTATCATAGCCATTTCAGAAATAGCTTTCAAACTGCCGCCTTGTGCACCCACGCCAGGCACTAAGTAAAAATGGTTGGGAGTAAGCTTGCGGATATTTGTAAATGCATCGGCCTGTGTAGCGCCAATTACAAACATCAGGTTGTCAGAGGTGGCCCAATCAGAAGCTGTTTTCAACACTTTTTCATATAAAAATTCCGAGCCGGTGTTTTGCATTTCAAAATCCTGAGCGCCGGTATTAGAAGTAAGCCCCAGTAAAATAGTCCACTTATTTTCGTATTCTAAAAATGGCAGCACGCTATCGCTGCCCATATAGGGTGCTACGGTGATAGCATCAAAATTTAAGGTTTCAAAAAATGCTTTTGCATACTGCGCCGAAGTGTTGCCAATATCTCCTCTTTTAGCATCTGCAATTGTAAAGTGGGTAGATGGAATATATGCTACAGTTTGTTCTAATGCTTCCCATCCTTTAACGCCAAGGGCTTCATAAAAAGCAGTATTGATTTTATAACTCACACAATGCGCTTTGGTAGCGTCTATAATTGCTTTATTAAACTGAAAAATGGCGTTCTTTTGTGCTTGCAGGTGTTTTGGAATTTTGGTGATATCCGTATCCAGTCCCACACACAAATAAGAACCCTTTGCATATATCTGTTCTGTTAATTGCTTACGCGTCATATTGCCCAGGTAAAATATAAAAGTTAAACGTCGCTGTATTGCTTACACGCTTGTGCCAATGCTTCGGCAAATAAATATACTTCTTCAAACGTATTGTAAAAAGGTGCAGGAGCTATACGGATTACATCCGGCTCTCGCCAATCAGCAAAGATGCCTTTTAAAGAAAGGGTATCAAAAATTTCTTTTCCTTTCTTCAACATCAGCATCGAAACCTGGCTGCCTTTTTCATTTTCCGGAGTAATTATTTTTATAAAAGGCGCATTATATTGCCTGTTAATATCACGAACAAGGTATATTAAATAACTACTTAACGCCTGGCCTTTTTTAAATAATTCCTGCAGGTTTACCTGAGAAAAAATTTTAAGCGACGCTTTGTGAGCTGCATATAACAAAGGAGAAGGCGTGCTTAACTGCCAACCTTCCGCAGTAGGCGCTGGTACAAAATCTTTATGCATTTTAAATTGTGCATTCCGCTCATATCCCCACCATCCTGCAAAGCGCTGCAAAGAAGCATCCCGGTGATACCTTTCGTGTATATAAGAGCCACCTACCGCTCCCGGGCCGGAGTTTAAATATTTGTAACTGCACCAACAGGCAAAATCTACGTTCCAGTCATGTAATTGCAATGGAACATTTCCGGTAGCATGCGCCAGGTCAAACCCTACTTTAGCGCCGGCTTTTTGTGCAGCCTGTGTAATAGCCTGCATATTAAAAACCTGACCGGTATAGTAATTAACGCCGCCCCATAATACTAAGGCTAAACTATCGGCATGTTGTTCAATAGCCTGTATAATATCGTCATGTGTGATGGTGGGTTCGCCGCTTCTTGGCTGCACTTCTACAAGTATTTCCTGTGGATCTAATCCACGCTGTTTGATATGTGTTTCCAACATATACTGATCGCTGGGAAATGCTTTTGCTTCGCATAAAATTTTATTTCTTTTTCCTTCAGGCTGATAAAAACTTACCATCAGTAAATGCAGGTTCACGGTAAGCTGGTTCATCACTACTATTTCATGCGGAAGAGCTCCTACAATACGTGCCAAAGGTTCTGTGAGTTGATCGTGATAATACCACCAGGGCTGTTCGCCTTTGGTGAAACCTTCTACGCCCCACTGGCTCCATTGCGTTAAAACCTGCTGCAAATGAGCTGTTACGGTTTTTGGTTGCAAGCCCAACGAATTTCCCAAAAAATAAATCTGCTCTTTGCCGTTCCTTTCAGGAATAATAAAAGCTTCCCTGAATTTTTTTAGAGGATCGGTTTCGTCTAACTGTTTTGCAAAACCAATATCATTTTTAAATAGTTCCATAGCTACATATTAAATAGTTCCTGTCCTGCCGCCATCCACCGCTATACTAACTCCATTTACATAAGAAGCTGCCGGCGATGCCAGGAAAGCCGCTACAGCAGCCAGCTCATGTGCCTCGCCAAAGCGTTTCATAGGCACACTTTCCATTAATTCTTTTTCAACAGCTTCTTTGGTTTGATTACTTTTTGCAGATGTAGTTTCTACCAGGCTTTTGAGCCTTTTTGTTAGGGTTAAACCTGGCAAAATATTGTTTACCGTAATATTAAATTGTCCCAGCTCATTTGCCATTGTTTTTGCCCACGAAGCCACTGCACCCCTTATGGTATTAGAGACACCGAGATTGGGCAATGGAACTTTTACAGAAGTAGAAATGATATTAATGATGCGACC
>JAICHT010000232.1 GCA_025924755.1 Chitinophagaceae bacterium
TGGCCGCACTTTCCAATACCTCCCACATACTAATACCTTTTTCATTGGCATAGAGGATAGCTTTATCTACCGTGGTTTTTCCAATACCGCGAACCGGGTAATTGATAATACGTTTTAACGCTTCTTCGTCTTTTGGATTCACAATCAGCCGCAGGTAAGCAATATAATCCTTTACTTCTTTGCGCTGGTAAAACGATATGCCGCCATATATGGTATATGGGATATTCATACGGCGCAGGCTTTCTTCAAACGAACGGCTTTGCGCATTGGTGCGGTAAAGAATAGCAATGTCTTTATTATTGTAATGGTTGCGCAGCTTTTGCTCCTGTATGGCATCGGCCACAAACTTGCCTTCGTCGTTGTCCGTCATGGTACGCACCAGCTTTATTTTATCGCCGGCGGTATTTTCGGTCCATAGGGCTTTTGGTATCTGCCCTTTATTATTCTTAATAACTTCATTGGCTACGTTAATGATGCTTTGGGTGCTGCGATAATTTTGTTCCAGTTTCACCACCTTGGCATCGTCGTAATCTTTTTGAAACTGCAGAATATTTTGAATGGTAGCCCCGCGAAAGCTGTAGATACTTTGGGCATCATCGCCTACCACGCATACATTTTCGTGGGCAGCCCCTAACAGTTTGATGATCTCGTACTGCGCCGGGTTGGTATCCTGGTACTCATCTATCAATATGTATTTAAACTTATGCTGGTACTTATGCAGCACTTCCGGAAAATGCTTCAGCAGCTCGTACATTTTATATAGCAAATCATCAAAATCCATAGCGCCGTTCTTAAAACAGCGTTTGGCATAGGCTTCATATATAGCGCCAATCATAGGCCGGTTGGCACGCATATCTTCCTGCTGAATATGGTAATCATTTTTATATTCCGCCGGACTTACCAAACCGTTTTTTGCACTGGAAATGCGGTTATATACCATATTAGGTTTGTAATGCTGCGCATCCAGGTTCAGTTCGGCTACTACGGCTTTGACTACGCTTTTGGCATCATCGGTATCATAGATGGTAAATGAGTTGGGATAGCCCAGCTTAGGCGCTTCTGTACGCATAATACGGGCAAACACACTATGAAACGTACCGATGTATAAATTGCGGGCTTCCGTATTGCCCAATGTTTTTTCTACCCGCTCCTTCATTTCGGCGGCGGCCTTGTTGGTAAACGTTAAAGCCAGTATATGAAACGCATCTACGCCTTTGGCCATCAGGTGGGCAATACGTGTAGTAAGCACTTTGGTTTTTCCGCTGCCGGCCCCGGCCACAATCATCAATGGACCTTCTGTAGTTAACACCGCTTCCCGCTGCGGTTCGTTCAATCCCTTCAGGTAATCTTGCATGGGCGCAAGTTACGAAGGGAAGGATTGTTTGCTAAAAAATTGAGTAGTTAAATTTTTTGTTGAGGGAGGGTTTAACGAGTGAGTGAGATTGGATGGATGGCTATATACTGTTTTTTCACATACAGGATGAAACCCTATGTGTCTTACTATGCCCGAACAACGTAGCCAAAATTTGCTGCAATAAAGTTTTTATCCATTCAGTAAAACAGTATTATAGTATTATTTAAAAACACAACCATTATCCTTTTGTTACTCATCAATCTCTTAGTAGCTTTAACCTACTCTTCACCTACAAATGAACGACTACATGAAAAGAATACTCTTGCTTTGCAGCCTATTTAGTTTAACAGCAATGGCACAAAAAGGCATATCAAAAGATCAATATCCGCAAACAAAAACCGTCAACCAGCAGGACACCTTATTCGGCACTACGGTTAACGATCCGTATCGCTGGCTGGAGAATGACCGCAGCGAGGAAACCGCCCAATGGGTGAAGGAAGAAAACAAAGTAACAGATGCGTACCTAGCTACCATACCTTTTAGAAATGCCATCAAAGAACGGCTGACACAGGTATGGAATTATGAAAAGTATTCGGCTCCTTTTAAAGAAGGCAGCTATACCTACTTTTTTAAAAACAGCGGCCTGCAAAACCAGGCAGTATTGTATCGTCAGAAAGAAAACGGGCAGCCGGAAGTATTTCTGGATCCTAATAAATTTTCTGCCGATGGCACTACATCCCTTACTGGTATTGACTTTACCAAAGACGGTTCGCTTTGCGCTTATTCCATTTCGGAAGGCGGTTCCGACTGGGGCAAGATGATCATATTAAATGCCACCACGCAAAAACAACTGGATGATACCATTCAAAATGTAAAGTTCAGCGGCATTGCCTGGAGAGGTAACGATGGCTTTTACTATAGTACTTACGATGTACCTAAAGAAGGCAACCAGCTATCTGCAAAAACCGATCAGCACAAACTTTATTATCATAAATTAAACACACCGCAAAGCAGCGATGTGGTGATATTTGGCGGCGAAAAAACACCCCGCCGTTATATTGGCGGATACGTTACCGAAGATCAAAAATATTTAGTGATCACGGCGGCCAATGCTACCTATGGCAACGAATTGTATATACAGGATATCACACAACAAAATGCACAGATTGTTCCCGTAGTTACCGGCTTTGAAACCGAGCAATCCGTATTGTATTCGGCCAACAATAAGCTGTATATTCTTACCAACCTCAAAGCCCCCAACCGTAAAATAGTAGTAACCGATGCGGCAACGCCTACGCCCGACCATTGGAAAGATCTGATACCCGAAACAAAGTTCCCGTTAACTGCTTCTACGGGTGGCGACAAAATATTTGCGCAATATATTAAAGATGCCGTATCGCAGGTATATCAATATGGTTTGGATGGCAGGCAGGAGAAAGTTATTGATATGCCGGGACTGGGCAGTGCTGGTGGCTTTTCGGCCAAGAAAGAAGAGAAAGAAGTGTACTATAGTTTCAGTTCGTATGTATATCCGCCCACTATTTTTAAGTATGATATTGCTACGGGTAAATCAACCGTATTCAAAAAACCGGTAGTACAATTTGATCCTTCACAATATGAAAGTAAACAGGTGTTTTATACGTCGAAAGACGGCACCAAAATACCGATGATCATTACGCATAAAAAAGGCATTGAATTGAATGGTAAAAACCCTACTATCTTATATGGATATGGAGGATTCAATATCAGTTTGACTCCTGCTTTTAGTACTGCTAATATTGTATTTATGGAAAATGGCGGCGTGTATGCCGTGCCCAATATAAGAGGCGGCGGCGAGTATGGTGATAAGTGGCATGATGCCGGAACCAAATTGCACAAGCAAAATGTGTTTGATGACTTTATTGCCGCAGCCGAATTTTTAATAAAAGACAAGATCACTTCACCACAATATTTAGCCATCAGCGGCGGCTCTAATGGCGGCTTGCTGGTAGGCGCCTGCATGACGCAGCGGCCCGAATTGTTTAGAGTGGCCTTACCGGCAGTAGGTGTTATGGATATGCTGCGCTACCACAAGTTTACCGCCGGTGCAGGTTGGGCATATGACTATGGCACAGCAGATGATAATGCGGAGATGTTTCACTACCTGATAAAATATTCGCCGGTACATAATATAAAGCCGGGTGTTTGTTATCCTTCTACAATGGTTACTACAGGCGATCATGACGACCGGGTAGTGCCTGCGCATTCCTTTAAGTTTGCGGCGGCTTTGCAAGCGGCACAAAGTTGTAGGCATCCGGTAGTAATACGTATTGAAACAAAAGCAGGACACGGTGCAGGCAAACCAACAGCCATGATCATTGAAGAAGTTGCAGACCGGTTTTCTTTTGTATTTAATGAAATGGGATTGACCTATAAAAAACCGCAGGCCGCAGCACAACCTGCAAAAGCTTTTTAATATCAAATAATCAGGGAACCGTTTATTACTAAGCAGTTCCCTGGTTTTATTTTTCTTTTAATAGCTGTAACTCTAAAAATTTCGCTCCTATATCTTGGTTGGTATGAAGCCGGTGCTTTTTTTATTATTTCTTTTTTTATCATTTTCGGGTGTGGCACAAATTGCCAATATCGAAAGTCAGCGCATTCAATCCGATACTATTGGCTGGTTTGGCAACCTGGGCACTTCGTTCTCTCTTATCAAAAACGTGCAGCAAATTACCAGCTTTGACGCCAATGCCCATGTAGAATATAAAACGGCCAAAGACCTTTATTTATTTATTGCAGATTACAATTTATTAAAGTCCGGCAGCCAGGATTTGACGAACAATATGTTTTACCATTTGCGCTACAATCGCAAACTGAATAAATGGCTTCGTTGGGAAGTTTTTACACAGTTGCAGCAAAACACCATTACCGGCATCAACCTGAGAGTATTGGCAGGCACGGGTCCCCGGTTCAAAATAGTGAATACTAAAAAGATTAAACTTTATGCCGGCACCGCCGCTTTATACGAATATGAGCAGGAGCTTACTTCACCTCCCATTTATCATAATGATCTGCGCAATAGCACCTATGCTTCCGTTACTTATTTACCGGTTCCTACAGTTCAAATCACCAGCACCACATTTTACCAGCCGCTTTTCAGGCAGCTTAAAGATTACCGCCTGCTGAACCAAACAACTGCCAGTATAAAAATAAGCAGGCATTTTTCTTTTGTGGCGGCATACAATTATTTATTTGATGCGTTTCCTGCTGCCAACACACCCAAAGTAAATTATGCCATTAGCAATGGCCTCACATATTCATTTTAGTAGGAAAATAGTAGACTTCTCACTTTAGAATCATACCAATTAAAAAATAGGATAGTAGCCAATAAATTTAAGCACGGCATTTGCAAACACTATACCTTATGGAAGGTCCATCCCTGGTAATTTTAAAAGAAGAAGCAGCGCCATTTATCGGCAAAAAAGTTTTAGTGGCTAGCGGCGCCAGCAAATTAGATAAAGACCGCATTATTAACCAAACCCTTCGTGATTTAAAAACCTGGGGCAAACATTTTTTAATGGTGTTTGATGATTGCACCATCCGTATTCATTACTTAATGTTTGGCAATTATTACATCAACAGCCGCCATCCCGAAAAAATACCAAAGCTTACGCTGGAGTTTGAAAACGGCGAATGGAATAATTACAACTGCGCTGCCAAAATTATTGAAGGCACCGATATGGATGCCTTGTACGACTGGTCGTCGGATGTAATGAACGAGGCGTGGAGTCCCGCAAAGGCACGAAAAAAACTGGCTGCCCATCCGCATATGCTGGTAAGCGATGCCCTGCTGGATCAGCAACTATTTACCGGCGTAGGTAATATCATTAAAAACGAAGTATTCTACCGCATTAAGATGCACCCCGAATCGGTTATTGGTGCGTTGCCCCCGGCTAAATTAACCCAGCTTATAAAAGAAGCCCGCAATTACAGCTTTGATTTTTACAACTGGAAAAAAGAAGGCACTTTACGAAAACACTGGCTGGCACATACCAAAAAAATCTGCATCCGCTGTAACCTGCCTTTCACAAAAAAACATACAGGCCTTAACCCCCGGCGCAGTTTCTTTTGCACCAACTGCCAGGTATTGTACACACCAAAAGATAATGAAGGAACAGCAGTGAACAAATGAAAGTTGCGAATATTGTCTAAGTATAGGATGAGCTCCGGATGTATGGCTTGGTACAATTTTTTATATATTTATTAGTATGTCAAAATCGGTATTTACCACAAAATCTTCTACTATCCACCGCGTAGAATACCTGGATAAGGAAAAAACGCTGGAGATAGAATTTCGTAGCGGTAATGTATATCGCTACTACAACGTACCGCAGCGTTTGTGGAAGGTTTTTCAATTATATATTGAGGTAGAAGGCTCTGCATGCTCCTTCTTTAATGAA
>JAICHT010000233.1 GCA_025924755.1 Chitinophagaceae bacterium
GCCGGTTTAGAATATAACCTAGCTTCTTCCAATAATTTATGGACCGGTAAAATGTTAGTATTAAAATCCTTCAGCCCTGGTAAAAAAGGAAACGATTGGGTGCAGGCTGGTAATCTGCAGTATGCCAGCCGCCGATGGACCATCAATGGTGCTTATCAATATACCGGGAAAAATTACAATGCAGAAGTAGGCTACGTTCCCCGCCATGGTTATATTAAAATCAATCCGCAAATTGCCTATAACTTTTTTTCCAGACGGCGGACCGGTATTAACACACGGGCCGCAGTTTTCGTCAACCTATTATTTCGACCCTGCTTTTCATCAAACTGATAATGAAAGTTTATTAACATATTTAATTACGTTCAGAAACAAAGCCACGCTGGCGCCCCTTGCGATGCATGATTTTGTACAGTTGTTATTGCCTTTCGATCCTACCAATTCTCATAAAGATTCTTTGTTGATGGGAAGCAGACACCGGTGGAATACTGTAGGGGCTGATTTTGTATCAAAGCCACAGACCCTTTTTACCTATGGATTTTCATTTCGCTATGGCGGTTACTATGCCGATGGCCGAAAACTTAGTATTAGTAATGATATTGGATATCGTTTTCAGCCTTTTGTAAATCTTGCATTACACACCAGTTACAACAAGTTGGATTTACCGCAACCCTGGGGCAACACTACTTTTTGGCTGGTAGGCCCAAAGATTGATATCACGTTTACTAACAAACTTTTTTTTACTACTTATATTCAATACAACCAGCAGCTTAAAAATACCAATATCAATGCGCGGTTTCAATGGCGGTACAAACCCGCTTCTGATCTGTTTATTGTATATACCGATAATTATCTTACGGTTCCGTATTCGGTTCGCAACCGTGCACTGGTTATTAAGTTTAACTATTGGTGGAGTTTATAAAATGCTAAAGGCAAAGCATAAATTACGCTTTGCCTTTTTAAAATGTTTATAGATTATTTACTTAATAGAAACCGGTACTTCCAAATTTTCCCAGCGAAGCACCATGCCTTTATTGGTTATATCATACTTCAGCCTTTCGCTCATAGAAGAAGACTTGTGAGGTGTGGCAGTAACAGTCAATACATCTTTTGCAGGATCCCTGTTAGCCTCGCCGGTGCGTTTAATTCCCCATTGGCCTGTCTCTGAATTGAAAATAAATTTCCATTCTTTTTCACCAGGAGTAGCAAATAAGGTATATTTTCCGGCAGGCAATTGTTTGCCTTCTACAGTTATGGGCTGATCGGTAGTGAAGGTGGTAGCTTCATTAGCGCCTGCACGCCATACTTGTCCATATGGAACCAAACCGCCCCAAATTTTACGGCCTCTTACCGAAGGGCTGCTGTATTTTATTTCTATGGTTGCGTTCCCCACTTTGCCCCTTGTGCTATCCGGAGGGCTTGGACGCGTAGCCGGGTTGTTCTGCGCATGAGAACTGATTGAAAACAAACCGATAAAAAATAAGGTAAATGATGATAGGAAGATTGCTTTTTTCATATGAGTTCTTTGTAAGTGATCAATTAAAAACCAGTTTTTTGTTGCTTAAATTTACGGTTATTTTATAAGCTTTAAAATTTAATATGCTGCGGAGCTTTTAAGCAATTTGCGAAACAGTAAAGCAGTTGAAAGTAGTTGCCAATTAACAGGTAAACAATTTTGTGGAGGCTAAAATTATAAATCATTTGCCGCGTTGAGATGGTTAGTGCAAGAGAAATACAAATACAGTAAAAATGCAGAACACAATAGTATCAAAACTCGAAGCTTCCCGAAAAGAGTTGCTGGATCTGGGTCTTCGTAACCCGTTACTGAATTATAAGACTTTAAAAAGCCGGGGACTGCATATAGTTCAGGAAAAAGCAACGGCTGTTTATAAACTTCTGGTGGAAATGGGAAAATCCATGACGTTTTTGGCTGCGCCTGAAAATAATAATCAAAGTACACAAACTTCCATATCCAATCCAGATACCATATTAGAAGAAAGCTATAACGATACGAAGCTTCAAACAACCGAAACGGCCACCTCTCTTCAAAACAAAATCCTGAACACTTATTATGCCGCCAAAACCAGTTTGGAAGAGCAAGGCATTAATATTTTATACGTCACGTTAGGAATGTTGTATTGGTACGAATCGGAGAGCAGCCAGGAAGAAAGACAAGCTCCGCTCATATTAATTCCGGTAGCGCTGGAACGATCCAGTGCTAAAGAACGCTTTCGGTTGAAATATACCGGTGCGGAAATAGAAGAGAATCTTTCCCTGCAGGAAAAATTGAAAACAGAATTTGGTATCAATCTTCCGTCTTTGCCGGATACGGATGAATTGTCTATAGAAACTTATTTCGAAGAGATAAAAAATACAGTTGCCACATTCCCGCGTTGGCATATAGAAGCCGATACCATCGAATTGGGCTTTTTTTCCTTTGCAAAATTTATGATTTATCATGACCTGGATTATGATAAATGGCCGGCTGATAACCAGCCTACAGAGCATCCCATTATAAAAAATTTATTAGGGTCAGGTTTCGCCGATACACCACCAACTGTTTCAGAAGATGCATTTATTGATACCGAAACCACTGCCGATACCTTGTACCAGGTGGTAGATGCAGATAGCTCGCAATTACTGGCTATGTTGGCGGTGCAGGAAGGTAAAAACCTGGTGATACAAGGGCCACCAGGTACGGGTAAATCGCAAACCATTACCAATATTATTGCCAATGCCATAGGCGAAGGAAAAAAGGTGCTTTTTGTAGCCGAAAAGCTTGCGGCGCTGGAAGTGGTAAAACGCAGGCTGGATGCCATTAGTTTAGGAGAAGCCTGTTTGGAACTGCATAGCCATAAGGCTAATAAAAAAGACCTGCACCAGGAACTGAGGCGTATATTGGAACTGGGCAAACCGGCACTCTATCAATTGCAGCAGGAAGTTGCTTTATTAGAAAGTTACAAGCACGAGTTGAACGATTATTGTACGGCTGTAAATACTGAAATAGGCAAAAGCGGGTTAACGGTTCAAAAGCTGATAGGGCACTTATTAAACTTATATGAAAATGCCGGTGCCGAGTTGCCTAAAATTCCACTTTACCAAATAGAAGAATGGGATGTAACGCAGATGAAAAGAGCGGAAGCATTGGCTGAAAATATACAGGCCCGGCTTCAGGATATTGGCATACCGGAAAATTTGCTTTTTTGGGGCAGCAACTTAAAAGTTTTACTTCCGCAGGAAGGTAAGGCATTACAAAAATCA
This sequence comes from Chitinophagaceae bacterium, assembly GCA_025924755.1. Lineage (GTDB taxonomy): Bacteria > Bacteroidota > Bacteroidia > Chitinophagales > Chitinophagaceae > Flavisolibacter. Next base: position 3,259 of record JAICHT010000233.1, read on the forward strand.
TTGCAAGAGGCTGTTGCTGCTACCGAAGAACTAAAGTTAGAAACAGCGGGCATTACAAAGGCTATGGGGCTGCCCGAAGTTAAAAATAGAGAAGAATGCATGGGGTTACTTTCTATGGTACAACTAGCTTCTCTAAAACCCGATTTGAAAGGCCTGAACATACAAGACGATAGCTGGTTGTTGCATAATGAAGAAATTAGTGAACTGCTGATATCGGGAAAACGGCTGGCAGAATTGCACCAAAACTATAAAGAAATCTTTATTCCGGAAGCGTGGCAGCAGGATGTGTTAGCCATACGACAAGAACTGCTGGCGCATGGAGATAAGTGGTTTAAATTTATGGTGGGTGCTTATAATAATGCCAATAAACAATTTGCCGCCTTATGTAAAACACCTCTGCCAAAAGAAACTGCCGCAAAACTGGTTTATATTGATGATTTGTTAGAAGCAAAAAGATTAGAAGCGCTTTTGAAAGAAAAAGAAATATGGGCAACAACACTATTTGGTAAGCGTTGGCAAAAGCAGAAATCGGACTGGGAAATTTTGATAAACGCAGCCGGTTATTTAAAAGACGTATATCAGCAGATAGGCGATACCACCTGTCCGAAGGAAATCTTACCTTACCTGTGCAAAAATGAAAACCCTGAAACCGCCGGTAAATACTACCAGTTGTTATTGCAAAAAATAAACGCACATGGAAACAGTATTCAGGACGTGGTTCAGCAACTGGCGCTTAACGAAACACTACGCTTTTCCGGCAGCACCTTGTTGCATCAAAATTTTACCGAACAATACCTGTTTCTAACCAAATGGACACAACGCCTGCCCGAAATTCACCAGGTAATATCCTGGAATCATCTTACAGAAACAGCATCCGAACAAAACCTGGAAGGGTTAACCAATACGTCCATTAACTGGAGCGGGGCAAAAGGTTCTTTAAAAAAGTCACTGCAAAAAACATGGTATGAATACTTGCTGCAAAAAGCTATTCAGGAGCAGCCGGCATTAAGAAAGTTTGAAGGAACTAGTCATGAACAAGTGGTTGAACAGTTTAAAAAACTCGACAAACTGAACTTTCAATATAACCGGGCACGGGCGGCATTAACCCATTGGGAAGCTACACCACGGTTAGAAGCAGGAGGCCAGGTGAATATATTGCGAACAGAATTTAATAAAAAGGGAAGGCATATGCCCATACGCCGGTTGATGCAGGAAGCAGGACTGGCTATACAGGCTATTAAGCCGGTGTTTATGATGAGCCCATTATCCATTGCCAATTTTTTACCACCGGGTGCCCTCGAGTTTGATTTAGTTATTTTTGATGAAGCCAGCCAGGTCAAGCCTGTAGATGCTATTGGCGCTTTGCTAAGAGGTAAACAATTAATAGTAGTAGGCGATACCAAACAATTACCACCTACCAGTTTTTTCGATTCCCTTACAAAAGAAATAGAAGACGAAGACAATATCACTGCTGATATGCCCAGCATTTTAAGTTTGTGTGATGCCCAAGGCGTGCCGCAACGGATGCTTCGCTGGCATTATCGCAGCAGGCACGAATCTCTAATAAGCTTGTCCAACCAGGAATTTTATGAAAACAAACTGGTTATTTTTCCAAGTCCCGGCTCCAGGCATCAATTAGGATTGGTATTTCATCACTTAAAAGATACAGTATACGACAGGGGTAAAACCCGCACCAATACCGGTGAAGCAGATATAGTGGCGCAGGCGGTTATGGATCATGCACGCAACCATCCTCAATTGAGCCTGGGCGTAGTGGCATTCAGTACAGCCCAAATGCAGGCTATCCAAGATGTATTAGAAATAAAACGAAAAGAAAATCCTGACCTGGAAACTTTTTTCAGTAATCATCTTCATGAACCTTTTTTTGTAAAAAATCTCGAAAATGTGCAGGGCGATGAGCGGGATGTAATATTCATCAGCATTGGATACGGCCGTACTCAGGAAGGGTATATTAGCATGTCTTTCGGACCCTTAAATAACGATGGCGGCGAAAAAAGATTGAATGTGCTCATTACCAGGGCAAAGTTGCGCTGTGAAGTTTTTACCAATATTAATTCTGACGATATTGACATAGTACGAACTAAAAGCGCTGGTATAAAAGCGTTAAAAAGCTTTTTGTATTTTGCTGAACATGGGAGGCTTGGTATACCTCAGGAAACAGGTCGCGAAGCTGACAGTCCTTTTGAAGAAAACGTAGCCGGGCATTTAACCCGTCTTGGGTATATCGTAAGGAAACAAGTTGGTTCAGAAGGTTTTTATTTGGATATGGCAATTGTAGATGCAGAAAATCCAGGCAGGTATATTATCGGTATTGAATGTGATGGAGCCGCCTACCATTCGGCCCGGTCTGCAAGGGATAGGGACCGGCTGCGTCAGCAAATACTGGAAAGCAACGGCTGGACGATCCACCGCATATGGAGTACCGATTGGTTTAGAAATCCGGAGCGGGAATTAAAAAGACTGGTGGCCGCCATAGAAAGGGCGAAGGAACGTA
>JAICHT010000234.1 GCA_025924755.1 Chitinophagaceae bacterium
AGGTGGCGAGCCAAAAGTTATTGCTTACGTATATGGAGGCCAAGGCACTATCAATACACCTTCGTGGTCGCCGGATAGTAAACGCATTGCCTTTATCAGCAACAGCGATATGAGCAATACAGGCACTACGGCAGTTGATAAATGATATTAAATGTATTGACATTATATTGTAAAAAGCGAAACGATAAAAAATTTCACCTTCCACTAATCACACAATCGTAATTATACACTTCTTAAAAATCATTCATGCAATCCAGACGTAATTTTTTAAAAACCTCCGGTGGCCTGGCTATCGGCACTATTCTTATTCCCCGTTTTGCCTATACTGGTAAAGTAAAAGATGTCGGTGTACAACTTTATTCCGTGCGCAAAGAAATGCTGGCCGATGCGCCGGGTACATTAAAACATCTGGCTAAAATTGGTTATAAAGAACTGGAATCTGCTAAAAGCGAAAAAGGAAATTACTATGGCCTGCAGCCAAAAGAAATTAAAAAGATAACACAGGACCTGGGAATGAAATTGCGAAGCGGGCATGTACTTATTAATAACGACTGGCAACGGTCGGTAGATGAAGCCGCCGAAACAGGACAGGAATATTTGATCTGCTCCAGCCTGCCAACCAATGGCCAGACAGTAGCAAACTATCAGCATTGCGCCGATATTTTTAATAAAGCGGCAGAAGATTGTAAAAAGGTGAATATTGAATTTGGATATCACAACCACGAGTCGGAATTTGAAAAAGAAAACGGACAGGTTTTATATGATGTGTTGTTAGATAGAACCGATCCGAAACTAGTAAAAATGGAAATGGATTTGGGTTGGATCATTGTTACCGGTAATGATCCCAACGCTTATTTTGAAAAATATCCCGGACGGTTTCCTCTATGGCATTTGAAGGATATGAATAAAGAAAAAAAGCAAAGTACAGAGTTTGGTAAAGGCGGCGTTGATATTACCGGGTTATTAAAAAGCGCAAAGAAATCGGGTATGAAACACTTTTTTGTAGAGCAGGAAGAATATACGAATACCGCTTTTGAAAGCTTAACGGAAGACTATAATTATCTTGCAAAACTGAACATGTAAAAAGCTTTTTATAAAGTAATTTCTTCTCCCGACACAAACTATTTATATCTGTATAGGTATTCGCAAAAATTTTTAAGTTATCAATATCATTCCCATGAAGCTTGCATCTTTTCTTTTGCTTTTTATTATTTGTACCAACACAAATGCACAGACCAATACCGTAGGAATATTTCAATACAATACCGATATCGGGAACCCTAGAAATGCCGGCAGCGCTACTTACGATGCGGCTACGCAAACCTATACTATAAAAGGCTCGGGCTCCAACATCTGGTTTAACCGCGATGAATTTCATTACCTGTATAATAAAATAAAAGGCGACTTTATATTGACCGCCAATTTTGAATTTGTGGGTGAAAAAGGAAATGAGCATCGAAAGATAGGATGGATGGTACGCGAATCAGCAGATGAAGCCGCTGCCAGTATGAATGCGGTAATACATGGCGATGGCCTTACGGTGCTGCAATGGCGCACTTTAAGAGGTGCTTATATGCGAGACCCGTCAGATGAAATATTCTATGCAAAGAAAGTTCCTTTCCAGGTGGTGCAGTTAGAGCGCAGTGGTAAAAAGCTGACGATGCGGGTAGCTAATTTTGGCGAGCCGCTACAGGAAGTAGGATCGCAGGAAATGCCTGATATGCAGGATTCAGTATTAGCCGGAATTTTTATTTCATCGCACGATTCGGATAAATTGGAAGAAGCAAAAGTTTGGAATGTTCGTATTGATAAGCCGGTACCCAATGACTATAATCCAAACCCGCAACTTCAAAAATTGATACAGCCATTACACGGCGAACTGGGCAGCCGGTTAGAAACGATGGATGTTTTTGATGGAAAAAGAAAAGTAATTCACGAAGCTACTGACCGCTTTGAAGCACCTAACTGGATGCCCGATGGTAAAAAGCTATTGTTCAATGAAGGCGGATTATTATATACCATTTCAGCAGATGGCGGCACGCCTGAAAAATTGAATACAGATACAGTGAATAAAATCAATAATGATCATGGTATTTCTTTTAATGGAAAAATGCTGGCCATCAGCAGTTCCATACAAGGCATGCCGGGCGGGGGTTCTACAGTATACGTACTACCGTTGCAAGGTGGAACGCCTAAGCAGGTAACACACGAAACGCCATCGTACTGGCACGGCTGGGCGCCTAACGGCAAAGAAGTGACTATTGTGGGCAAGCGTAATGGAAGCGCTGTATATAACCTATATAAAGTAGATGTAAACAGCGGTAAAGAAACAGCATTGACATCAAACACTACCGGCCATGTAGACGGCCCTGAATATTCGCCGGACGGTAAATACATTTATTATAATGCCAACCCCACAGGTACGATGCAGGTGTGGCGGATGAAGCCCGACGGATCGGGTAAAGAACAACTGACTTTTGATGAATACCACAACTGGTTTCCACATATTTCACCCGATGGAAAATGGATGGTATTTATTTCTTTCCCTACCTATATTGATCCCAATTCGCACCCATCTTATAAACAGGTGATGCTGCGACTGATGCCGGTTTCCGGAGGTGCACCCAAAGTAATAGCTTATTTGTATGGTGGGCAAGGCACTATCAATGTAAACTCCTGGTCGCCGGATAGTAAGCACATTTCTTTTGTAAGTAATTCAGAAAAAGCGGAAAAGTAGTATCGGTTAAGGGCAACGTAAAAAGAGATAAGATTGAACCTATAACGGCTATGGATACCCGAAATTTTGACTTTTTAAAACCGTGAAAACTGAATAATCAAAATAAGATATTATTTTGATTATGGTGATATAATTTCAGTTCTAATTAAGTAACTGTTAGTACCATTATAAAATCTTTCCATGATAAAAGTTCCTCTTCTTTTCAAAGGCTTGTCCGTGGTGCTTTTGACGCTGGTATTACAGGCGGCTCATTCGCAACAGGCATCACCGGTGCAAAGCATCTTTCCAAAAGGCACTATTACCTACGGCAATATTCCATATGCCGGCGATACGCTGCAAAAGCATTTACTGGATATATACCTGCTGCCAAATGCTAAATCCAATGCGCCATTGGTAGTATGGATACATGGAGGCGCCTGGATGCTCAATGATAAATATGCCGATATGGGCTATATGAAAAATACCATTCGCGAATTTATAGACAACGGGTATGCAATCGCGTCTATTGATTACCGTTGGAGCACCACTGCTCCTTTTCCGGCGCAGATACAGGATTGCAACACGGCTATTGAATATCTATATGAACATGCAGCGCAGTATAAACTGGATAACTCCCGTATCGCTCTTATTGGTTTTTCGGCCGGCGGGCACCTGGCTTCTTTACTGGCACTAAGCCATAACAATGCCGTAAAAGATTTTTATACGGCAGGTAGTAAAAGCAAATTTGCTATAAGATGTGTGCTGGATTTTTATGGCCCTGCCGATCTGATAGCGGCTTCTATGAGTACAGATACAGCTATTAATAATGCCCGCAACCCTGTGGCTATGTTATTAGGTGCTATGCCTGTAAACCGACCCGATTTAGCAAAGCGTGCCAGCCCTGTAACCTATATTGATAAAGACGATCCTCCGTTTTTTATAGTGCAGGGTGAAAAAGATCAGTCAGTAGATAATACGCAATCTAAATTGTTAAGTTCATGGTTAACGCTGGCCGGAGTTAAAAACGAATTGACCATTGTGCCCAATGCACCACATTATGGAGAAATGTTTGACCAGGATTGGATACGGCAGCGGCTGTTTCGCTTTTTAGCTACCTATATGAAGTAAGAACGGCAACAGATTTGTGTACAATATGGTCGCCTGGCTTATGCAGATTTTTAACTTTGGTAAACTTGCTATTCGTTATAAATACGCCACTATATAGCTTCTGCCAGGCTGTGAGCATGAAATTTGTATAGTAATACACAATCAATAAATATTGAAAGTTCTTAGCTACACACTATAATGTCAAATACCATTAGTTTATTAATCGTCGGACTTTTGCTGGGCGCCATCATTATGTTTTTAATATGGAAACTAACCGTTTCCGGAAAGCAGAGCACCGTAAAAGAAAGCTCTCATACTGTGGTGGAAAGCATCCGGAAGGTTTTTAAAATTGTATTATCAGAAGGATACTTTAATGAGCTGTACAATTTTGAAGATACTAAAAAGGTGTTTGGGCTGATACCTTCTACCAAACGGGCCCTGGTGATTATTCGGGCAAAGGTGTTGATCGGATATGATTTTGAAAAATGCGTGTGGGAAGCAGATGAGGCGCAGCAAAAAATTAAACTGATTTCTTTTCCTCAACCCGAAATTTTAAGTATTGAGCCGGACTATAAATACTACAATTTTGATGAAGGAATATTTAATATGCTTAGCCGCGAGGATATGACCCGCATACAGGCCAATGGTAAAAAGCAGGTAGAGCTGGCTGCTATACAAAGTGATTTACCAAAAATGGCTGCCGAGCAAATGCGTATCCTGCTTACAGAAGTGATGCAATCTAAAAAATGGCAACTGGAAGGGATTCAAAAAATTGCCGTAACCAATACGCCGCCTGCTTCTAAAGCATAATGCGTTTGTCTTTTCTTATAAATCTTCTATCGTATAGAATGCAAAAAGGCTTGTAAGCTTACAAACCTTAGTAAAAAAATTAGTGCAATAAAAGGGTGTGATTTTTCTATTGCACTATATGTCTTGTTATTGATAGTACCAATAAGCTTATTTAAATAAATTGCCTAAAAGGCCGCCGCCCATATTGGATAAAGAACTGGAAATACTGTCGGGTGTGATGCTTGGATCGTTTGGATCGTTAGCCTTATGAGCAAATTTTTGCAACAAACTGGGTATAGCCGCTGCTATGGCGCCGGTTACCATTGGCGATAAACCAAACTTACTGCCAAGGCTACTGGCCAGTCCGCCCTCTATAGCGCTGGTTACCGGACTGCCCGATGATAAACCACCTTGAAGCTTGGATAATAAACCACCAATGCCGCCTTGTGCAGCCGCTTGTTGAGCCAGTCCGCTTGTAACCTGGGTGGCAATTTCTCTATGAACGGCATCTGCCTGTCCGGGAGGTATAGCAGATGCAACTTGTGGATTATTGCCCAAATGCTCTTTTACAAGGTCTAAAATTTGATCAAACATAATTTTAATTTTTTGATGATGTAAAGTAGCTATGCATTAAACGTACCAAGCTATGCACAAAGGCCATATGCCATTACTCTTGTCTGCACAAACCCATATTATCCAAACTCTATTTGAGGTGCAGGTCAATGTAGAAGTATGTACCTGATACTATGCAGTACATAACCTTCCTATTACTTTTATTGAGGCCTTTGTAATATTTTGGTTTACTTTCCCACTTCATATCAACTTTGCTTCATGAAATTTTTTACTGTTTTTTTTACCTTTCTGATACTTGCCTTTTGTATACTTGCTTGCAACTCTAACAGCGGAGAAAAGAATACATCCGCAGTTGCGGATTCATCAAATGCGGTAAAATACCAATTGGTTACGGATGCTATAAAATTACCGGTGGAAATGGTAACGGCTTCCGATAATACCGACCGGTTATTTATCGCTGATCTTAGTGGTAAAATATTCATCTTAAAAAATGGGCACCTGTTGTCAAAGCCCTTTATTGAT
>JAICHT010000235.1 GCA_025924755.1 Chitinophagaceae bacterium
CAGTGAAATTACTTTGTGAATAAATGCCATGGAGGTTATACTATATTAGAAAGCAAATGGCGAAAAAGTATGATAGCAGTTGCAACCATCGCTTTCTAATATAGTAGTAAGGAATAAACATAGGATCATACTAATCTACCGTGTTAACGTATCTTTTTCCCTTTTATCATAAGCCTTCTTTAATCCATAAGCGGCCCCCGCTGCAATGAGTATACCTATACCCGTGTCAAAAGGTGCGTCTTTATTATGGCCTCTATCGTCATTCACTTTCTTGCCACCTTTGTCCGGTGCACCTTTTGCTTGTACTATTCCTGGTAACACACTAAGAAACCCTACAATAAGCAGCGGTACCAGAAGCGATTTCTTTTTCATAATTTTTATAGTTTAAGTGAAGAAAGCGAATTGAGTTTAGGCAAACGCTTGTCAACTCAAGCGTTTGCCCATGATTTTTAGTATTCAGTTGAGTGCGGTAGGGTCATTCATTGTTTTCTTTGCTACACACATCAGCGTTAAAGCGCTATCATCTGTGTCAGGACTTCTGCCTGATAAGATATTACCCAGCCGGTATTTAAAATCGGCCTTGCCTTTTGTACCCTGTAAAACCTCCGCCCCCATGGTGTGATTATGCGGATAAACACTTACTTTAAAACCTAATGGTTCTAATATGGATTTGAATAGTTGCTTTGTTACGCCATCGCCGGGCTTATGATGCAATTCGCAAGCTAAGCCCCAGTGCTGCTGGTTGTTGGTTTTATGAAAACCGTGGCCGGTTAATTTATACCATACTAAACGCGAATTCCACAACAGCTTTGCCAGGCCTTTATAGTTCCATGCGCTAAATTGAGGATCATGATCTGTGATAAGCAGTCCGCCGGGTTTTACCAGCCGGGCAGCTTCTTTTAATACTGCTTCCATATCCTCACAATGATGAAGTGCCGCATTGAGCGTTACGATGTCGGCAAAGCCGGATATAAAAGGAAGACGGGTGGCATCTGCAAGTACCGGTATATAACCAAGAGCTTTTGCCATTTCCAACGAGTGGGGTGCTACGTCTATCCCAATTAAAAGTTTGGGTTTCCCTTTTAAAGAAGCAAAAATGTTTCCCGGCCCGCATCCAATATCTACTATTACCTTATCGGTCCAGTCGCCAATTGCAGCCGTCCAACGATTGATAAACTCATCGCTTCTGTGGCAATAGGTAAGGTATTCCTCTGCCCACTCGGGGTGATTAAAATAATAAGCGTTAGCCATTAAGCCATCAGACGGATGGTGAATGGGAAGCTGCAGATAGTTTTGTTTTTCTTCTACTACCGTTCCCGTTTGCAGAAATGGTTTGATTTCAGAAAGCATAGTTTCAGTTTTAAGTGTTAAAGAATAGAAGGTAAAATGTTGGAGTATTGTTGGTCAAAAATGATCAGGATGAAAAGACTGTAACTTATACTCTATTCATACACTTAGCGGATGTCACGATTACTTTTGCAAGCCCTATTAGAGTTAACTGTTTACTTGTGATTTGGTTAAAAGATCAATAGCTAATTACAATACAGTCGCCCTTTTCAGCTTGTGCTGCATTAAATTTCTGCTGGTATATTAGCCCTGTTAAAACGTATTGCTTCTTAAAAACTATAACCCATCGAAAAGAAAAAGGAGCCATAAAATTTGTATCGCATATTCCAGAAATCGTCTGAAGGAGGATCTAACCGAAGTTCAGGAGACGCAACAACCTTAAAGAAAGGGCCAGCATTCTTCCGTTGATACCTGTATCCAAAACCGGGTATAATATACAGGTACGTATCTGAGTTCTGCAAATTAGTGGGAAAGGTATCATGACCTTTGATATAAGCTGCCGTTACAAGGCTGAACTCGGCATGGCTTGACTTTGTGCCGGTTATTAAATTAATACCTATCGGAAAGTATAAAGCCTCCTTGGTTACCGAAAAGCCAACGCGGTAACTGTATGCTAGGCTTTTTTTATTTGAAAACACCCTGTCGTAATTGATAGTATAAGCCGGCAGATGCGTTGTCAGTTCTACATAAATGGCATTCATTTTACGATCTTCCATTTGCTGAGAGTAAGCAACCCGGCATACACATAGAAGTATGCTGGTAAGTATAACAGTTAGTGTTAGGTTCATATAAAAGCCGCTTCTTTAAAAGTATAGCCGGCACTAAGTTATTCCAGAAGTTTAAAATAAAAGCTTTACGTCTTCAAACACATGCGTGTCAAAATTTTTATATAGCACCAAGTAAAAAGAAATGCATAGGTGCTGATTGTCACAAACTGCATACGTAGTGCAAAAATTATAGGGCTTATGACTTGAACTTTGATGCTTTAACACCGGCACTTTAATAGATATACTGTTTTCAATTCTTATGAATAAACCGGCGAGTGCGGTCATCTGTTTAATTTACACTAATTTCTTTCAGTTGCGCTTCTTGCATTTTTACAGTACCGATGGAAGGACTTTGCTGAAAATTAGAAGCGTTTATGATTTCCCGGATCTTGCAATACGTCTGCATATAATAGGACATTCGTAATACGGCATGTGCAAACCCCCTGGCACCATCTCTAAAACCACCATATAGGAAAAAAGTTCCGAAAAAGAATAATGGAGGAAAAAGCGAGCTAATCATTAACCGGTATTTTAACTGTTGGTTCCAGGACCAATGGGCTGAATTACCTTCTTTTATAGCTTTTAAACACCTGGCGGCCTCCCAGCTTGCATACTCATTATGTTTGATAACAAAATTGGAAACGCCCCGGTTATCCTTATGATCTATTTTACTTTTAATAACGCCTACCTCGCCATTGATTATTGAATGCTCATGCACTTCCATATCTAACTCGCTCCAATGTTCTTCATTAACGCTTTCATATTCACCGGCGCCTACCTGAAAGAGAGCCAGCTTACGCAATGGATATCCTCCCTTTAATTTCTTACCTAAAAAATAGGTTGAATAACTTAACCAGTAACCTGCCTTGTTTTCATTTTTCAATTTTTGCCTAAGCTCTGATTTAAATGCTTCAGTAAGGTATTCATCTGCATCTAAAAACAACACCCATTTTGTGGCAGGCATATAATTTTTTAAAAACCAATTTCGCTTTTTAGGAAACCTGCCATTCCATTTAAAGCTGATGACTTCTGCACCAAACGCTACTGCAATATCTTTTGTATTGTCGGCACTGCCGGAGTCGATAACGATTACCTTAGTTGCCAAATCTGTTCCGATAGCTGTCAGGCAACCTAGCAGGTTTTGCTCTTCGTTCTTTACGGGTATCACAATGGTTAAATCGAGCATCATAGTAGTAAAAATTTAATAAGGTGAATTGAATAATAAATAATCATTGAGGATACGCATGTCTACCGGTATTTTCCAGAAAATAATCAGTGCATATAAATACTGTTGATAAAACCAGCGTTGCAGGTATAAGATTGCGTATAATAAACCGGGTGGAGTGGCGGCTTCTTTTGGATATTTGTAATCTTTTCTTGTTCTTCGCGATCCTTAAGCGGCTTACAAGGATGCCCGGCACAGATCGTCCATGAAGGCATATCTTTATTTACTACAGACCGGGCGCCAATCACACATCCTTCACCTATTGTAACACCCGGATGTACAAAAGTTTCAGCAGCAATCCATGCAGCATTGCCAATATAAATGGGCTTGGTGACTAGCGGAAAACCAGGCTGCGTATAGTCATGGGTTCCGGCGCATAAGTGTGCTCCCTGCGATATAACAGCACGGCGGCCAATTGTAATTTTACCTTGTGAGTACAGGATTACCCTGTCAGCTATTCCACACTCATCTGCAAGTTCCAGGTTCCAGGGCGCCCATATTTTAACACCCGGATATACATGCACTCCTTTGCCCACCTTTGCTCCAAACATTCTTAGCAAAAAGGACCGCCATTTATGGACAGGTGTGGGAGATAAACGAAAAAATGTAGACGTTACTATATTCCATAACAACCGTGCAAAACGATTGCGCAGCGAAAATGAAGGACCAGTATGTGTATCATGATTATACATTGCTTTAAACAGACTTATACTACACGTAAATATTAGCTATTAAACTTGAAGTTTTTGCATGAATCTTTCTGCAACACAGGTGATTGAAAAATTATTCTCATAACAATACCTGGCTTTCTTTCCCATGCTATTTTTTTCCTCTGGAGATATATGGTTCCATCGAAATAATAATTCATTTATTCCTTCTATTGTATCATTGGCCACTATCCCTCCGCCACTTGCTTCTATTTCCCGCCAAATATTTACCTTGTTAGAAATTAGTACAGGCTTGTTACATGCTAAAGCTTCAACCACGGCTATTCCAAAATTTTCCTGATGACTAGGTAATATAAAAGTTTCACAACCATAAAAAGCTCCCCATTTGGCATTACCACTAAGCATGCCGGTAAAAAAGACAGATTCTTTTAGTTCTGGGCTTTTAATCACGAACTGCTGTAATTCATTACCGTATTTTGTTTCGAGGCCTGGCCCTGCTATAACTAATGCAGGAGAAAGTTGATCTTTGATTATATCAGATATAGTTGATTTTTGATTGGTAATATTAGCATGGTCAGTGATAGCTTTTGATTTTAAAAAATTTGCATACGCCGTTATTAACAGGTCTACTCCTTTTTTGTTATGGAGCCGGCTGAGGAAAAGAATAAAAGGTCGCTTATTTAAGCCCGGACATTTTTCCAAAAAAGCATTTTGCATGGTAGAAGTATAGGCCGGAGGTTCCGCTATTCCATAACCAATATTAATTTCCCTTTTTGGTTTATAGGGGGTGAATGGTAGCTGGGCCAATTGCAGCTCTTCTTCACATGTAAACAATACCGCATCAGCTTTATTAATAACGCTGCCTTCAATAAGTTTGTAATATATCCAGTTACGAATGGCTTTTAATTTTCTTTCAGGAGCCTGCTGAAAGTAAGGATCGAGCATACCATGCGGCATAATATAAAGTTTTGGAACTTTTGCTTTTCCTATTGTACCCTGTAAGTACTTTAAACGCCTAATGGCCTTACTTACTGCATAACTATGATAAAGCCAAAGTCCATGTACTATCACTGCATCAAACCGAAGTAAATTTTCCAGTAGCCACGGAATAAGTTTTGAACTATACCTCCAGCCTTTACCAGAAGGACCAGTAGCATGTACAGGAAAAGGATCTTTACCTAAAAAAGCTGCACCTGGTGCATCCAGACTTACTACTTCATTGTGTACACCCCATGCTTCCAATGCCGGTATAGCGTTTCTTATACCCTGGCAGGGTCCGCCATGAGAGGGGTCCATACTTGCTATAATGCGAAGAAGATTCAACGAAATACTATTTTATCTTTCTGTTTATTGTACTCCGGCACTTTGAAGAATGGTGATATTGCGCAAGGATTTGATTGCTGTTTTTTCAGCTGCCTGCCCTTTTAGCCAATGGCCTAACACACACCAGAGCCAAGGCCGCGTCCAATGTAAAAGACCTTTATCAAAAAGACCTTTTACCCGTAATGGCTCCTGCATATTTAAAAAATCAGCAGCGGCCTGTAAACCATCTTCTGTAAATTGAGCTAGAGGGCCTTTGATCCAATCATTCATCGGCAAACTAAAGCCCTGCTTGGGCCGGTTATATACTTCAACAGGAAGATCGTTACGAAATGCCTCTACAAGAAGTGGTTTAATAC
>JAICHT010000236.1 GCA_025924755.1 Chitinophagaceae bacterium
AGCTTGGTTTTAAGCACTTGCGGCAGTGTTGCAGGTTCTATATTGGATAGATCGACGGCATTGGAAATCTGTGGCTGTGCCAGCAAGGTGTGAATGACGATTTGTTTAACGGCATTAACATCTAAGTTGTTTTGCTTTAGCACATTATTATTTAAATACACCTGATAATTCATAATGCCCTGTACTGCATTATTTACTTTGTATTCTTTTTGTAAAGCCTCATTCAGGCTTTGGCTTAAGGCTGCGTCATCCAACGAACCGCCCGGTATTTTATTTTCCTTTACAAATCCCGGAACATGAGCAGCGCCATGGTCGGCAGATAAAAAAAGCAGGTAATTCCCCTTCCCTACTTCAGCATCCAGGTATTGTAAAAAAGCCCCCAGTTCTTTATCAAACCGAAGGTAGGTATCTTCTACTTCTACAGAATTGGGGCCGGCCATATGGCCTACATAATCGGTTGATGAAAAACTGATCGCTAAAAAGTCGGTGACACTTCCTTTACCTAAATGCTCTCCTACAATAGCGGCTTTTGCCATTTCGAATGTATACGTATTGCCATAAGGTGTGGACTTAAATACTTCATAAGCATTATTGGAAAGGGTATCCGTAATATGCGGAAAGGTGTTGCTGCCAGCCAGCTTGCCTACATATGGTTTGGCGCCGGTATCGCTTTGGATGTAGGTAGCCAGCGGGTAAAGGGTGTTCCAGTTTTGTTTCAAATAACCAAGGGGTAATTTTTTGCCGTTCAAATCGTTCACCCATTTTGGTAAGGACTTCATATAATAGCTGCTGCTGATCCACCCGCCGGAAGTATTATCAAACCAAAAAGCTTCATTGGCCGTATGACCGCCGGGTAAAATAGCGCCCCGGTCTTTTATAGCTATTGCCACCGTTTTACTTTTAAAGTGAGTTGCCAGCCGCAGTTCATCGGTAATAGTAGTACACCACAAATTTTTGGGCGACATACTGCCTGCTGCAGAGCGGCTTCCCACACTTTGTACGCTGTCGTCTTCAGTACAATACACTACTTTATTTGTTTGTTTATCGAACCAGTTATTGCCAACAATGCCATCCAGCGCAGGTACACTGCCGGTATACACACAGGTATGCCCCGCTGCAGTAACGGTCGGGGTATATGGTATCAGCGTGTTTTCGCAACTAAATCCTTCATTCAACAATCGTTTAAAACCGTCAGTGCCATACCGGGCGCTAAAGCGGTATAAATAATCCCATCGCATCTGGTCTACTATTATTCCTACTACCAATTTAGGAGCAGCCGGCTGTTGTGCCGCCGCTACCTGCATCAAGGTGCTTATAATGAAAACAACTCTTTTTAAACCTTTCATAATTAAATGTTGGTTAGCAAATGTACTCATCTGTTTAGTTGTATCCTTATCCGCTTCTCTTGATATTTTAGCGATAAATAGTACCTTTGCGGCAATTTTAACCGCAGGTTGACAGAATTAATACTTTTTTTGTAAGCAGGTTGAAATCACAGGTTCAGTAATCACACTTTTATTAAAGTCAATAACAGCGATGCAGCAAATGCGGTAGGTTATTTTACATAACACAAAGTAGTACAGTAGTTTGCAATAGCTGCAATTATTAAATTATATAACTATAAAATTGTAAATCATTTATCATTATGGCAGATATCTTTGAAAGACTCGTAAAAAATTCCGGGCCCCTTGGCCAACACCGCGAAAGAGCTCATGGTTATTTTGCTTTTCCAAAACTGGAAGGCGATATTAGCAACCGTATGAAATTTAGAGGAAAGGAAGTAGTAGTATGGAGCTTGAATAATTATTTAGGATTAGCCAATCACCCGGAAATACGAAAAATTGATGGAGAAGCTGCAAATGATTTTGGTTTAGCATACCCAATGGGTGCCCGCATGATGAGCGGCAATAGTAATAAGCACGAGCAATTGGAAAAAGAATTAGCGCAGTTTGTAAATAAGGAAGATGCGGCACTTTTAAACTACGGATACCAAGGCATGGTAAGTATTATAGATGCGCTGTGCAGCCGGCACGATGTAATAGTATATGATGCGGAAAGCCACGCCTGCATTATTGATGGATTGCGCCTGCACCCCGGCCATCGTTATGTATTTAAGCATAATGACATGGAAGATTTTGAAAAGCAGTTGCAGCGGGCTACCGGTTTAATTGAAAAACAAAATGCCGGTGGTATTTTAGTAATTACGGAAGGCGTATTCGGTATGGCCGGTGACCAGGGAAAGCTAAAGGAAATTATTGCTTTAAAAAATAACTACCAGTTTCGACTATTGGTAGATGATGCCCATGGATTTGGAACTCTTGGAGAAACCGGTGCCGGTGCCGGAGAAGCTCAGGGTGTACAGGATCAAATAGATTTGTATTTCTCAACTTTCGCTAAATCAATGGCTTCTATTGGTGCGTTTGTAGCCGGTGATAAAACTATTATTGATTATATACGATACAATATTCGCAGCCAGATCTTTGCCAAGAGTTTACCAATGTCTTTTGTTATTGGCAATTTAAAGCGTTTGGAAATGCTGCGCAATATGCCGGAAATGCGTAAGAAACTTTGGGAAAATGCGCTGAAGTTGCAGAAAGGACTAAAAGAAAGAGGGTTTGATATTGGCAACACTGATACTATGGTAACGCCGGTATATATGAAAGGCGGTGTGGAAGAAGCCACTGCTATGGTAATGGACCTACGCGAAAATTATAAAATCTTCTGCTCCATTGTAGTATATCCTGTAATACCCAAAGGTCATATTATCTACCGTTTAATTCCAACGGCTTCGCATACCAATGAAGATATCAATGAAACCCTGGTAGCGTTTGAAGAAACAAAGCGCAAGCTCGATCAGGGCGCTTACAAAGTGGAAGCAATTCCTGATATGGCTGAAGCAAGCTAGAAATTGAGGGTTGTTATATTATATTCAATACACTGCTCCGGCAGTGTTTTTTATTTTATATAGGTTGACGACTATACCTTTTGTATTTATACACTTTCGCACCTCAACGTATTCAATATCACATTCGACACTTTCAAACTTTGCGAGAATATGATTTTACAATTCAATTTACACCAGGCTTTCTAAAATATTTTTTGTTTCTTCAAAGTTCCCGTGCTGAAAGGCACGTATGCCCAACCTTTTTGCCGCTGCTACCAGCATTAAACGGTCATCAAAATAAAGGCATTGATCGGGCGTTACCTGTGCAATGCCCATGGCCAGGCGAAAAATACCAGGGTCCGGCTTTCGCATACCTACTTCGCAGGAGGAGATGAACGCATCAAAACACTGATGAAGATTGAATTTTTTTATCCGGTAATCATTTAACTCCTTTCCCTCGTTATTAATGGATATGATTTTAAGGTTGCGGTGTTGTTGCTTCCACTGTATGATCCATTGAAGCATATGGGGCAGTTCTACCGACTGTGCATAAATAAAGGTTTTAAAATCTTCCCGTGTAAAATCCCTGGGATGATTAAAAACCGTAGTATCAAGGTATTGATCGAGTGAGATGCTGCCGATTTCGTACACGTTGAAGATGAAATCGTGCAGCACATCCATTTCTTCATAATTGAAATTAAATTCTTTAGCAGCTTTCTCACGAGATTCGTGCCCCCAGCCATTGGTAAGCAATACACCGCCAATATCAAGAAAAACAACAGTAACCGGAGAGATAGTCATAAGTGTAAATATCGAACAACTATACTGAAATTAATGAATGAATTTCAATTTTACCGTCTATTGTAATTGCTTCAGCCCTTGCATTGATATTAAAATATCTCTACGTTTTCTACGTAAAAACTATTCTTAAAATCTGCTGATTATTTTAATACTTAAAAATACTATGGGCTAATTTTAGATTTTAACGCAAAAAAGCGGTACTTTATCTTTGCTTTTCCAACCGACTTCTTGTTTATGAGCTGGCAGAAAAAAACTTTGTGCATTCTTTTTACGTTCTACACTTTTTTTTGTGCTGCACAATCCACGCTTTCAGGCAGTACAAGAGATGTTTCTAAAAACAGCACAGAGGATACTTCTCAGGTAAACCAACTGCTGCTTTTAAGTAAAAATGCCCTTAACGAAACCCCGCAGGAATCTGTTAAATACGGAATGCAGGCCAAAGACCTGGCTGCAAAAATTGGTTTCAAACCCGGTCTGGCAACTGCATTAAAAAGTATTGGGATAGCAAATTATGTGCAGGGAAATTATGTGGAAGCTTTAGACTACTGGAATCAGTCTTTGCATGAATTTGAATCGCTGAAAGACGAAGTAGGTGTGGCTAATTTATTGAGTAACCTGGGCGCCGTTTATTTTGACCAGGGCGATGATGCCAAAGCATTGGAGTATTATTTAAAATCGCTGCAGGTATCAGAAAAGACCGGCAATAAGCTTCGTATTGCTACAGCTTTAAGTAATATAGGCGCGGTATATTTTAATAAAGGAACTACCTACCACAAAGCCTTGCAATATTACCTGAAAGCCCTGCCCCTGAGCGAGGAACTGGGCGACAAAGATGCTATTGGCACGGTTACGGGTAATATTGGGGAAATTTATCTTGCACGGGGCGATGATAAACAGGCTCTTTATTATTTCCAGAAATCACTAAAAGCTTTTGAGAACTCCGAAAATATTCCATACTCTTTAAATAATGTTGGCAAGGTATATGAGAAAAGAGGCGACTATCAAACGGCAATCAAATACCACCAGCAGGCATATGATATAGCAAAAAAGCTGGACGCAAAAAGAGACATGGCGTTATCGCTGTTGGGTTTGGCCGATACATATACCCAAAAAGGCCAGGTGGGTTTTGCATTAAATTATTACCGTCAGGCGCAGGATATAGCACAGGATATCCATTCCAGTTATGTATTGAAAGATGCTTACCAGGGATTAGCAAATTCGTATGGAAATTTATCAGATTTTAGAAATGCGTACAAATACCAACGCCTGTTAACCGCTATCAAGGATACCATTTATAATGTAAGCACCGATAAAAAGCTATCCAGCCTTTTATTCGATTTTGAACTGCAAAAAAAACAAACACAAATAGACCTGCTTACCAAAGACAAAGCCTTGCAGGAACTGGATTTGAAAGGGCAGCGGGTGGCAAAAAATTCTTTAATGATTGGGCTGGCACTTATATTTCTAATTGCTTTTGTATTGTTTAGAAACTACCGGATTAAAGTACATACCAACAAAATTTTGAGCAGGCAAAAACTGGAAATCGAAAATTTATTATTGAATATCCTGCCTGCGGAAGTGGCTAAAGAATTGCAGCGTGATGGGCAGGCTGCCCCCAGGTACTATGAAAACGTATCCGTATTGTTTGCAGATTTTAAAGACTTTACCAAGCTTACCGATACCGTATCGCCACAGGAGTTGATAGCCGAGTTGAACGATTGCTTCATGGCGTTTGATAATATTATTGAAACCTACGGGCTTGAAAAAATTAAGACCATAGGCGATGCTTATATGTGTGCAGGCGGTATTCCATTTCCCAACGAAACCCATCCTGAAAATATTATAAAAGCCGGCGCAGATATGCAGCGGTATATGGCATTAAAGAATGCACATAAAAAAGAAAACGGAATCCTTTCCTGGGATTTACGGATTGGTATACACACTGGTCCGGTGATAGCAGGTGTAGTAGGCCGTCAAAAATATGCATATGATAT
>JAICHT010000237.1 GCA_025924755.1 Chitinophagaceae bacterium
GGAACGTGGTACTGTCTTTTACTTTTGTTTCCATGATCATTTTGCGCAAATCTTCACCACCCGATTTTACATATGCTTCTTCAATGCGTTTGCCAATCCCCTCCCAATCCGGGTTAGGCATACTTACCCGGATGTTTTTTCTGCCCAGATCTTTTAATCCTTTAACGCTATCCGGATTACCTTCTTGTACCATAATAGCCAAGCGGTTTTTTGCATAGGCTTCAGTTTTTGCAAACCATTCTGGCGTCATATTTATCCGGCTTTTACCGGCAGTATACACATCAGGCATCATATCAATACGCATATTGCCAATAGTAATAGAACCGCCTGCTATTTGTTTTGCCAATATGCCGGGCGGCAATGTTTCTGCAAACAGGCGTTGATATTGTGGATACGCTTTTTTGAAAGCTGCAAACAATTCGTCTATGCACATAAACTGGTTACCGGCAAAAAACACCACCAACTGCGGATTGTTAATATCGCCAAACAGATCCGGTACGTTATCCACACCAGCCACCGTGAATTGAACTGCGCTTGGTGGCGGCGTGTTCCATGGCGGATCAAAACGATGGTCTTGTGCATGGATGCTATTAACAAAAATGATCCACAGCAAAAAAGTGCCTGTAAACTTTTTCATGTTCCTGGTACTAAATGAAGGAAACTTTTGTAGATAAACTATGGGTGAACGGTGGCCCATCCCTGGTATTGACGAATGATGATTTCTCCATTGCCGCTGGGTACATAAGATATGAACGGCCATAGCTCTTCTTTACTGATTTTTCTTTCTTTAATTGTGTTTTCGCATTGTGCCAGGATAACACCTTTTTTTTGAAGGTTCGTAAGCAAGGTGTCGTATGAATTTGATTTTTTAAAAAGCTCTACACCATCTGCAAAAGCCACCAGTTCCACTTCCAGCTTTCCTTTCAGCCTTGGATCCTCTAACGCATTATTAATATTGCGAAGCACCATTTTCATTTTCTTCTCATCTGACTGATCCAGGATATATAAAGCTTTGTACGATTTTAAGGTAGCTTCTGCACCATGAAAGGTATGGGTATTATCTCTTTGACCAAAACCTTGCATTCCGAAACATAAGGCCATTACTACTAATAAAAACTGGGTCTTTTTCATTTAAATTGTTTTATTTTTTGTACTTACTTTTTGAGATTTTTATTTGCATCCGCTATGGGGCCAAAGGGCCCAAATTTATGCTGTTGCTCACTAAAGGTATCGCTATAGGGCCCAAAAGGAAAATCTACCGGCTTTTTACTGCTGTTTTTCCAGTCTTGTGTCTGGTCTTTGTGCGGCCTTGGCTGCGAGTTTACAAATGCAGCTACATCCCATGCTTCTTCATTGGTTAATTGCGGGTCGTGATACGTTGCTCCAAAAGGCATATTATTTTTTACGAAGCCTGCAAAACTGCTAATGCGATACAAACCGGCTCCATCATTATAGCTATGCGCTCCCCAAAGCGGAGGATAGGTATATTCAGTGCCTGTGGCATTTAACTGCCCTTCGCCCTTTGCACCATGGCAGCTTTGGCATTTAGTTAAAAAAATAATTTTCCCTTTTGCCGGGTCTGCAGCACGGTTTAAAAAAGGCAACTTTGGTATACCGGCACCGGCAGGTTTCTTCCCTTTGGCTACATCAACCCCTAACCATTTCATATATGCGTAAATAGCTTTCATCTCTTTACTTGTGGTGTCTATTGGTTTACCATCCAGGCTTCTTTCAAAACAGTCATTTACCCGGCCATAGATACTTTGCAACGAGTTGGAGCGTGCCCTGAACTGAGGATAATTGGCATACACCGCACCAAAGTTGCTGCCCATAGGCCGTGTACCGGCATCCAAATGACAGTTCTGGCAATTCATACCATTGGTAATTTGAGCAATAGTGCCATGCTGCCCAAAATATTTTGCCGTATGGGCTATTAAATCTTCCCCATATTGAATCAATTTTCTTTCGTTGGGTGACGTCACCGCATCCGTGTATAAACTAGGAGCCGTCCACATCGTATCATCTGGGAGTGAATACCTTTCCGTCCATTGTTTGGCTTCTTCCTTTCTTTTATAATACCCATTCATCCATTGATCTGCAACCACAATAAATATGACAATAAATAAAACAATAGGAAACCAATTCGATTTCATCGTATTGATTTTAGTAGTAAAAGCTTGTTGAAACAGCAATTACAAAATTAGGCAGATATTATTCTGAAGTCAAGTTGATATTAATAATAAATGATAATTGCATCGTATTAAATTCCTGGCATGATCATAATAAATTTGAAGCTGATTTACACTAATACCATATCAGGATTTTGCGGTACTATTTAAGAACCAAAAAGCTGCCTATATTGTTTAGTGTTATAATCTTCGGCGCCATCTATATGTTGCACCAGTTTGCCTTCTTCATCAAATATAAAAGTAGCAGGTATGCTTTGTATTTTAAACAATTCCGGCAGATCTTCAGCCGGGTAATAAACAGGAAGCTTCATCTTTCGGTACTTTTTATATTGTATAGCAATTTCAAAATTTCTGTCCAGCGAAATGAGTACAAATATTGCTTTTGTGGTATCAAGCGAATGATATAACTTTTGAATAGAAGCAAGCTCAGCCCTGCATGGGGGACACCAGGTAGCCCAGAAATTTACAAATAGCTTTTTGCCTTTTAAATCGGAAAGTTGTACAACAGTTCCGTCTTCAGTTACCAGGCGAAAGGCAGGCAAATCAGTACTCGTATATTTATAAGGGTTGAAGTAATATGCATTTCCATCTAAAGCCTTTTCAGAAATTCTTTTTGTATGAGGAAATAGAAAGGATAATATAGTAATGGCTATTGAAATGAAAAGATTAAGGTTCATATTACAAGGTTGGATTAAAATTTATGCAACAATATGGTTTATGTTTTTCTGAAAAGCAAATAGAAAAGCTTTTATGCACTCATTCGGCAGTTTCTCTCTGCACTATACATATATTATGTGCCTGCAATGGAGCTTCGTTAAAACGATCATTATAGGTTCGTTTCTTTAAAGCTAATTTTTTTTATCCAGCTACGGTGTTCTTACTTTCCTGTGCAATATGCACTGCCATTTCTTTAAGCGGAACACCGCCTTTGATACCAAAATCCAATGTGCGAATTGGGAATGGGATCATTATTGCATTTTCATCATACGCTTTTTTTATCCGCATAATTGCTTCGCTGCCAACCCTTAAATATGCAGGTTGTTCCGGAGAATTGATCCATAAGCGGATAATGAAATTGATGGAGCTGTCGCTAAATTCTCTATAAAATAATGTGGTCTCCTCTTCATCGGATAAACCCTCTATTCCTTTCACAGCGTTTAGTGTTACTTCTTTTACCTTCTCCAGGTCATCGCCGTAAGAAACGCCTATCGTAATATCCATCCGCCTTTTACCCAACAGCGAATAATTTTCGATAGGATTTTGGAATACATCCTTATTTGGAATAATTACCATCTGGCCCTGGAAGGTCCGCAGCACCGTGTCACGCAGATTGATTTCTTCTACCTTTCCCATATATTCTTTTATCTTAACAATATCACCAATATGCAATGGGCGCCGGAACGAAATAAAAATGCCTGAAATAAAGTTGGATGCCATATCCTGAAACGCGAAAGCTAAAGCCAGGCCTACGATACCGGCACCTGCCAATATAGAAGTTACCGCCGTATCAAGATGCAATATTTTGAGTACAATAAACAGGGTAATACCAATAAAAAAGATATAGACCACTGAACTAAAAAGCCCGTTCAGCGTGGTATTGTGTGAAATTCTTTCAATCAGTTTTCCGGCAATTTTCTTTACCCAGCGGGCAATAAAAAAACCAATCACCAACACCAATGCCGACAGTAAAATATTGGGAAGTAATTTTATAAAATCGTGCAGCCATGTTATCAATTTCTGCATTATTAGCTGGTACGCCTTATTAATATCCATACAATAATCTCTTTGTTGGTTTTAATACTTTCATTATTGATAGTATACGAAATATCTGCTTTAATAGACTTTTAAAAAGGTTAATCTTTCAATCAACCGTTTTCTCCTTTTTCTTTTCATCATTTAATGATGTCGCTTTACAACTGCCGTTAAACGCCTGCCTGCTGTATTGCTGATTTCACTTCGTTTAGTAATTTATTAAAAACCGCCTGATATCTTTCCTTTACATCTAGCTTTTTTAACTGATCGAGTATTAGCATCATAGCATTTTGAATATAACGATCGCTTTTACCATAATGCCATACCGGGTAAATGCAGTTTTCAAATAGTTCATTGAACGATGTAGTATTTCGTGTGATGCGCACCTCATCCTTGTCACCTTTTATTACGGTTGGCAAGGAGTGATGCAGCCGGTAGGCAAACAGATCTGCCATGGCATGCAAGCTTAATACTGCCGTTGCCGGATCGTTAATACCAGGGCTCAAAGCTTTGATGGCTACTTCTGCAAGGTGATGAAAACCATATTCTGGAGTACGTTCAATAGGTTGGCCTTTAAAAAAGTCCACTGCTAAAAAAAGTCTTTTTTTACAACTTTCATTTATGGCTTCCTTTCCATGCACCAGCAATAACAAGCTTCCTTTTATAAGAAACGTACCTTGAGGTTGCGGAAATGATATCACCACGTTTTCTTCTTTTGCAATCTGCAGAACCTGGTGTTTATCGAAGCCCTGCAAATAGCCCGACTCCTGGGTAGGCAGTTCTAAACCAACTGGGTAGGCGCTTTCAATCCACTCGCTTTCCTGCCCCACAAACAACTTTTCCATAGCATTCATTGTTTGCTTGCGCACCCGGTTAATGACGGTTTCGTACTTTACGGTTTGCGTTACATAATCCAGGAAATAAATAAAAATAAAAATATCAACTACCGTAAAAACAATCAGCAGGTATATACTAAGCGCCGGCACATAAATACCGCTGTTAATATCGCGTATGGTGCTTAACAAAAACAACGCATATACTATGGCGCCCATGTAAAACCCCAGCACTATCTGCTGAAACCGGTTTTCGATCATACTGCTAAGTATGCGGTTGCTCATTTGAGAAGCCGCCTGGTTCAGTACAATCATAACCATAGAAAAACTAAACACCGTAAGGGAAATAATACCACCTGCTATAGTAGATACAATTTGCCTGGCAGTATTGGCATCTTTTAAACTAAGCCAGTTTAACTGCGATTTGATATGCCTGCCCCAATCTGAAAAATCAATATTCAGCATCAGCCATGACAATAAAAGAAAACCAACCGCAATAATAGCCGGGTAAAATGCGATGCTGCTGATTATTTTACTATAGTGCTCCCGTATCCATTTTAAAAATCCTTTTCCCATGACAATTATTTTAATGGTGCTGCCCTGCATTAGAGCAATACGAATAATAAAGTTTCCTTCTTGTTTACAGTCAAAGTATTCCTAAATAATTAACCGAACGCCATGCAGTTCGGATATATGGTGCGAAAATTTGTTGCCCGGCGAACTAATAAACATAAAGTTGGTGGGTATCTTCCATTCTTCACACAATCGTCCTATCAACTCAGGGCCAAACGTTCC
>JAICHT010000238.1 GCA_025924755.1 Chitinophagaceae bacterium
TAAACACCAAATACTACAATTATTAAAACGATAAGTCCTAAGGCTACTCTTTCGTTAATACGAATGTCGTGGGCGCCAGCTGTTACGGTATTAGTATTACCATAAAAGATTTTTTGAATCATATTCAAAGTATATACGGCTGACAAAATAATACTTACTAATGCCAATACTGTAAATACCATATTGTATTTGGTAATAACCGAACCAAAGATACCGTTGAACATTAAAAACTCGCCTATAAAAGAATTGGTTAAAGGCAACGAGATATTAGCCAGCGCCACTATTACCAGCAAGGTGGTTAAGCCCGGCGCTTCCTGTGCAATACCGCCGAGTTCGGAAAGTTTGCGGGTTTTAAACTGGCGTTCTATTAATTCTACCACTATCCACAAGCCAATAATATTAATGCCGTGATTGAACATTTGCATGAGCACGCCTTGCATACCGGTTTTGGTTTCGGCAAAAATAGCTGCCGCCATCAACCCGATATGAGCAATAGAAGAATAGGCAATCAATCGTTTTAAATCGTCTTGCTGTATAGCAATAATGGAAGCATATACAATTCCGATAACAGCGAGGGTGGTTACCACATCGCCCCATGCATAAGCGGCAACAGGCACCACGGGCAGCAACCAGCGGATCACTCCAAACAAACCCATTTTTACCATAATACCGCTCAGCACCATAGTTGTGGCGTTGGGCGATTGCTCGTAGGTATCCGGCTGCCAGGTATGAAACGGAAAGATGGGCATCTTAATAGCAAAGGCTACAAAAAGTAACCAGAAAACCCAGCTTTGGGAGCCGTTGGATAATTTTAAATGATAAAATGATTGTAAGGAAAAAGAATGATCGGGCGTTAAAGAATATAGATACAGCAAACCGATCAGCATCAGAACCGAACCGGTAAATGTGTAAACAAAAAATTTAAAAGTAACTGGTATTCTTCTTTCACCGCCCCACTGCGAACAGATAAAATAAACCGGAATTAATGCCAGCTCCCAGAAGAAGTAAAACAACAAGGCATCCATAGATGTAAACACACCCATTAATCCAGCCTGTGTTAACAACATCAGGGCAAAAAAGTTATAGGCTTTCCTGTATTCAGTCTTCCATGTGGCTATTAATATAATAGGATAAGCTACTGCTGTCAGCAAACATAATATTTGCGACATGCCATCTAACCCAATAGTAAAACTGCTGCCCAAACTTGACATCCAGGGAACAGAAAACTGCAAGGAAGAAGCTGTTTTTGCTACCGTTAATCCGGCTATAGAAACCAGCATGGTAGCCAAAGAAACAACCAGCGCCCAGCTTTTTGCAGCCTGATCATTCTTAATAAAAAAAGATATAAACCCGCCCAGTAATGGAATTAATATCAGTAATAAAACAATCATAGCGTCAATTCAAAAATTTAAAGTCGGGTTATCTCCTATTTCCGACTTTGATAGATTTTTATGTAACCAGCTTTACTATTCCGTTCAACTTCTGTTGCGTCGCACCCTTGTACTGCTACACGCTGCGCAGCAATTATCAAGCAGGCTCAACTTATCTTTTTAAAAAGAATTCCAACACAAAAAACACCACCATACTCACTACCATCAGCAATACATAGCTGCCTACCTGCCCGCTTTGCAGCCAGCGCATTTGGCGGCTGCCGTAGTTTACCATCTTGCCTACACCATTTACCAGCGCATCAATTCCTAATCTTTCAAAATAGGTATTGGCAATTGCCCCCAGCTTTTGTATAGGCTTTACAATAATTGTATCATACAGTTCATCTACATACCATTTATTACTAAAGAAAGTACTCACCGGGCTTACACTTTCTTCTTTGTACGTTTTATAGCGCATCCAGGCTATAGCAATAGCGGCAATAGCAATTACCGTTGTAATTACCATCAATATCATTTCTGTACTTCCGGCTACCTGATGCTCCATCACTGGCACTACCGGCGATAGATAATCGGCCAATTTTTCTCCCCCGCGCATCATTACACCCGGCACACCTACAAAGCCACCGATTACGGATAATATCGCCAATATAATTAAAGGTAATGTCATTGCTGCCGGGCTTTCATGCACATGATGGGCTTCTTCTTCCGTACCTCTGAACTTTCCATTGAATGTAATAAACAACAACCGGAACATATAGAAAGCAGTAAGTGCCGCCGTAATCACACCAATAATATATAATATCTTATTATGCTCGTAGGCACTTAATAATATAGCATCTTTTGAAAAGAAACCCGAGAAAGGAGGAATACCGGAAATAGCCAAACAACCAATAAGAAAAGTAATATAGGTCACCTTCAGCTTTTTGCTTAACCCACCCATATACCGAATATCCTGCTGGCCGCTCATGGCATGAATGACACTACCGGAACCTAAGAATAATAAAGCCTTGAAAAAGGCGTGCGTCATTACATGAAATACCGCCGCTACATAAGCACCGCTGCCCAACGCTAAAAACATATAGCCCAACTGGCTTACCGTAGAATAGGCCAATACTTTTTTAATATCATTTTGCCGGAGTGCAATAGTAGCCGCCAGCAAAGCAGTGGCAGCCCCTATAATAGCAATAATATTATTAGTAACCGGCGCCAGTGCATATAAGGCATTACTACGGGCTATCATATATATACCGGCTGTAACCATGGTAGCCGCATGGATCAATGCAGACACCGGTGTAGGACCAGCCATCGCATCGGGCAGCCAGGTGTATAACGGAATCTGGGCACTTTTGCCGGTAGCGCCTACAAACAATAATAATGTAATACCGAGGATATCACCATGAGAAAGCTTACCTAAATTAGAAAAAACTTCGTCGTAAGAAACGGTTCCCAGCCGGGCAATCAGCCAAAACACTGCCAGCAAAAAACCTAAATCGCCGATGCGGTTCATGACAAAAGCTTTATTAGCAGCCTTTGTATAGTTTATATTTTTAAACCAGTAGCCTATTAATAAATACGAGCACAGGCCCACGCCTTCCCAGCCAATAAACATAATAATATAGTTGGCGCCAAGGACTAACAGCAACATCGAAAAAACGAACAAATTAAGAAAGGCGAAATACCGTCCAAAATGCTCGGACTTTTCTTCATGCATATAAGAGGTGGAATATACATGGATCAAAAAACCAACACCTGTAATGATTAGTAGAAATAAAGTAGAAAGCTGGTCTACCTGAAAAGCAAAAGGAATATTTAATGTGCCGACATGAATAAAGTCGAAATAACGGATAGGCGTAGCCGAATAGTAATGGTAAACAAAGATTAAAACACTGATAATAAAAGAAGCCAGTACGGTTCCGCTGCCTATAATACTTACAACGCCTTTTGATAACGCTTTTCTTCCCAGGCCATTAATTAAAAAGCCAATGAAAGGAAGCAGTGGAATTAATGCAATTAAGTTATTCATATTAAAACTGAACGCTTTATGCTCAACGCAGCACGCCAGGCTTTAGGCGTTTGGCATGGAGCATATTGCCTGATTAGTGTTTTAACCGGTTTAAAAAGTTCACATCTACCGAATGCGTATTGCGATACATCATTACTATAATGGCCAATCCGACACTCACTTCAGCAGCCGCCACCACCATAATAAAAAATACAAACAGTTGTGCATCGCTGCCGGCAAATGCGTTATCGGCGCCTGCCAGTAAATGATGCATTTTAGAAAAAGCCACCAGCAATAAGTTTACGGCATTTAACATCAGTTCAATACACATAAAAATGATAATGGCATTGCGGCGGGTTAATACGCCAATAATACCAATGATAAACAAAGCAATGGAAAGATATATGTAATAATTTATCGGCATAAACCAGGTTTTGAGCTACGAGCTACGGATAGCCTTTCTATTCTTAAAACTATTTTCTATTCTTTTTTCCCTATCACCACTGCGCCAACCATGGCACTCAAAAACAACACGCTGCTTATTTCAAAGGGCACTACATATTGGTTAAACAATACCTTACCCAGGTTTTGAATAAGCCCGATATCACCATGCATCAACTCGGTAGGATTGGCTTCAGTATTGCGTAAAGCGGCTATCAACACTAATAATAAACATCCGCCTGCTACGGCACCAGCCAGCTTCAGCCATTTGCTTTTTTGCGGCTCGGTATCTTTATTCAAATTCATCAGCATGATAACAAAAAGAAAAAGCACCATAATAGCACCGGCATATACAATAATATTTACTACCGCCAGAAACTGGGCATTCAATAATATATAGTGGCCGGAAATAGTAAAGAACGTAACAATCAGCCAAAGTACGCTGTATACGGGGTTTTTGCTGGCGATAACCATGATAGCACTAAAAAGCGTCATTATAGAAAGCATCCAGAAAAGTAGCTGCGTAATAGACATATTCAGTAATAAGTAAAAATCAAAAACAAAAATCCAAATGGCTTAGTTCCTATTTTTGACAGTGATGCTTGATTTTTTTTATTTTATTTCTTTGCCGATCGTACCCTTAGCCTTTGCATATTCTTCCGGTTGCGTCACCGGGTTTGGAATCAGCAGATCCTGCTTTCCATATATAAATCCTTCCCGGCCATAGTTAGACGGAGCAAAGGTTTGAGTTAAATAAATAGCATCTTTAGGGCATGCCTCCTCGCAAAAGCCGCAAAAAATACAACGCAGCATATTAATCTCATACTTTGCGGCGTATTTTTCTTCCCGGTATAAATTTTCTTCGCCGGGCTGGCGCTCAGCCGCTTCCATAGTAATAGCTTCTGCAGGACACGCCACAGCACATAACCCGCAGGCGGTGCAGCGTTCGCGGCCTTCTTCATCCCTGTTTAAAATTTGTACACCCCGGAACACGGCTGAAAAAGTGCGCTTTTGTTCAGGGTATCGTATTGTAGGATTCTTTTTAAACAAGTGACTAAAAGTGATACCCATGCCTTTAAATACGGCGGGCAAATACATTTTTTCCCAAACCGTCATCGGCTTGCGCTCTACTTGTTTACTTCTATTGGTTAATGCTTGCATCTTAAATTCCTATCCAATTTCAACGGCCGCAAATTTAGCCGTTTTCTATTAGCGTTTTTAAATTATTTGTTTAATAATAATACTACCACGGCAGTAATCAGCATATTAATTAATGATAGCGGCAGTAGTCCTTTCCAGCCTAAATTCATCAACTGATCGTACCTGAAGCGGGGTATAGTCCAGCGTATCCACATGAATACAAATATGAAAAATACCGCCTTTGCCATTAATACCGCAAAGCCTATCAGCCCTACCCACCAATGGTTTCCCCAGGCTGCTTCGTTTACAAACGGAATATCATACCCACCAAAAAACAAAGTGGCCATTACTACGCTGCTGATGAACATATTAATATATTCCGCAAATAAGTAAAAGCCCAGCTTCATAGAAGAGTACTCCTGGTGATAGCCGAAGTTTAATTCGTTTTCTGCTTCCGGCAGGTCAAAAGGTGTACGGTTACATTCGGCCAGGGCACATACAAAAAATATTAAAAAGCCTAACGGCTGGTATACTATATTCCATGCGTGCTGCATCTGTTCATTTACGATGACGCTAAGCCTTAAAGAGCCGGTA
>JAICHT010000239.1 GCA_025924755.1 Chitinophagaceae bacterium
AAACAGCCTGAGTTTCTACCTCTCTTGCTTTGGTAATAGAACCAGAAGCCGAATCTCCCTCCGTAATAAAAATGGTTGATTCTTTTTGCAGGGCAAAAAATTCTGGTTTGTTTTTTGCAGGCGGCTCATCGTTTAGATGAATACGGCAATCGCGCAGTTTTTTATTATGAAGATTTGCTTTCTTAGCCCGTTCATTGGCCAGCTTTTTTATACCTGCCAGTTCTTTTCGTTCTCTTTCACTTTGTTCAATTCGCTTTTTAAGCGCATCTGCAGTAGCGGGATTTTTATGCAAAAAATTGTCCAGCTCACGCGAAAGAAAGTCCATCACAAACTGTCGCATCGTCGGGCCGCCTTCATCTACATTAAGTGAGCCTAATTTTGTTTTGGTTTGCGATTCAAAAACCGGCTCTACCACTCTTACAGATACTGCTGCCACTATGCTTTGCCTGATATCAGCCGCATCATAATCTTTCTTAAAAAAATCGCGAATAACTTTTACATATGCTTCTCTGAATGCCGCCTGGTGCGTACCGCCTTGTGTGGTATGCTGGCCATTTACAAAGCTATAATAGTCCTCTCCGTAATCATTGTTATGAGTAACGGCCACTTCAATATCATCGCCTTTAATATGAATAGGCGGATATCTTAATTCATCGGCATTAGTTTTACGTTCCAACAGATCCAGCAAGCCATTTTTACTGATAAAAGATTTGCCATTGAAATAGATGCGTAAGCCGGCGTTTAAGAAACAATAGTTCCAGATTTGATTTTCTAAATACTCGGGAATAAAATGGAAATTTTTGAAGATGGAATCGTCCGGAACGAATGTGACCAGTGTGCCATTATCTTCGTCCGTTTTGGCTTCCTTGTGTTCCTTTGTCAAAACACCGCGTTCAAATTCAGCTATTTTAATTTTTCCATCTCTTATAGAAGCTACTTTAAAATAATCACTCAATGCATTAACTGCCTTTGTACCTACCCCATTCAAACCCACACTTTTCTGGAAAGCCTTGCTGTCGTACTTAGCGCCGGTATTGATTTTACTTACTACATCTACTACTTTACCAAGCGGTATACCCCGGCCATGATCGCGAACCATAACAGTCGTGCCGTCTATGGTAATTTCAACGGTTCGGCCATGTCCCATGGTAAATTCGTCAATACAGTTGTCCATTACTTCCTTTACTAACACATAAATTCCATCGTCGGGACTGCTGCCATCACCGAGTTTTCCAATATACATACCCGGGCGAAGCCGGATGTGCTCCCTCCAGTCCAGACTCTTAATACTGTCTTCTGTATACTCAAATTGCTTAATTGTTTCTGCCATAGGAAATTGTTACTTCAAATAAATAGAAAAAAATTTACTGTTCAAACGGTCGTGCAATGATGTGTATAAATCTTTTTTACTGATCAGCTTGTCAAGGCTTAAGCTCAGCAAAATGGAGTACAAATATAACAAAAAAATTCGGCTTTTTTGCTAAAAAATTTAGTTCATTTTTTAAAATAATTTTCATTTGATATTGCATAACTTATTGATTTTCAAATAATAAAAATTTTTATGGTTTTTATGGGCTTTATCCGTTGCGTAGGTAATTTCAAAACCCCTAATTTTGGCCCCGGCTACCGTTTTAATGCCTGTTGATTGGTTTAAGGCTGTAGTTTACCTGTAGTTTCTACTTACTTACTAACCCATTGTGCAGTAAATAAACTATAAAAAAGGAGGATTGTGTATGTATTCGTATGAACTATTAGAACCCGGGTGTTATTACCTGATACAGGAAAAAGCGGACGCTCCGATTACGTTGATAAAGGTTACTATGAAATCGGATTATTGCATGTATGTGTTTACGTATAACGATGAACTGGTAACCGGCTGGAAAAAAAAGACAGATCATATTCACGATATTCTGGAGTGCCTGAACGATAAGGCTGTGGAAGAATGGCAGGAGCATTATAACAATAATGAAGATGCGTATTATGAAGAAGACGAAGAGTAAGGATAGTTTATTTTTTTTCTAACTTAACCTGTCGCAATTCTAAAAGATTCAGGGCGTTTGGCTGAAAATTCTTGACCTCTGGTTGTACCAGTCGTACTACCACATCGTACCAAAGTGGTACAACCGGGGCGTCATTTATTACTACCTGGTCGGCTTGCTGGTATAAACGATAACGTATAGAGTCGTTGGTTTCTTTAAGTGCTTTTTCAAATAACGCATCGAATGGTGCGCTGTGATAGCGGGTATAATTGGGAGGAGCCGGATTTTTGGAATAAAATACGGCCAGATAATTTTCCGCATCCGGATAATCGGCAATCCAACTTCCCCTGAAAAATAAAGCCTGGGAGTTGGAAGTCATTTCCAGCAATAATGATTTTTGAACGATCTCCACCTGAATATGAAAACCGATCTCTTCTAACTGCCTCGCTATATAATCGGCCATATCCTCATAAATGCTGATCGTGTAAAGTTTGATAGCAGGTATTGATACTGTTGATATAAAGCCAGCTTCTTTCAAAAGAGTACGGGCTAAGGCAGGGTTGTAATCATATCCTTTTACAGCAACAGAATCAAAGGAAGGTAAACCGGCCGGCACAAAACCTGAATGTGCCGGGATGCCAATAGAATTCCGTAAATACAAAATCATTTTCTCCCTGTCAAATCCATAGTTGATAGCCTGCCGAACTTTTCTTAAACGCGTGGGTGATGATCTAACCAATGGATTAGAAGTATCAACCAATATACCTAAATACTCCACATTTAGGTAAGGATGTGTTTGCAAAACAATTTTGTGCTGCCATTCTTTTCGCAATGTTCCTTTTTTTGTCAGCACTTCATCTTTAAAAGAAGCATCAATATCATTTATGAAATCCAATTTTCCTTGCCTGAATAATAAAAATTCTGTAGCCTTGCTGTCGTTAAAACTTATTTTGATTCCATCCAGATAAGGCAACCGATATCCGGCGCTGTCTTTTTCAAAATAGGTTTTATTCTTTTTTAAGATCAGCGACTGCCCTTCTTCCCAGGCCACATATTGAAACGGGCCGGTACCCACCGGGTGCCTTCTAAAATCCGATCCCCATTTTTCAATGGCT
Source organism: Chitinophagaceae bacterium (assembly GCA_025924755.1). Taxonomy (GTDB): domain Bacteria; phylum Bacteroidota; class Bacteroidia; order Chitinophagales; family Chitinophagaceae; genus Flavisolibacter. The sequence goes on from JAICHT010000239.1 coordinate 3,095, forward strand.
TCGTGTGGCACTATCGAACAATATTGCATGGAAAGTATACCAAGTATCGGGTTGTAGGGCCGAATCAATTTCATCTGAAACGTAGTATCATCAATAGCTTTAAAGCCATCAACACTATCTACTTTATCATTAAATATCCACGAACCAGGACTTGCCAACTTTTTATCCATGATGCGGTTAAAACTATAGACCACATCATACGCAGTAAGCTTTCTTCCCCTACCATTTGCGAAGCAAATATTATCGTGAAAAAAAATAGCTTCGCGGATGTAAAAAGTATAGGTTTTTTTATCGGCTGATATGCTCCATCGTTTGGCAACAGACGGCACCATATGCAATTGCGAATCTACTTCTACTAATGTATTATATAACTGGTGCACGGCCCACATGACCGACTGACTTTTTGCAAAAGCAGGATCGAGCGACGCTATACCAGAACTTTCGTTGTAATGAAAAATATTTTTTTGCCCTTTATTATCGTTATAACAAGAACTAAGAAGAATAATAAACAGGGATGGAATGATAAAATATTTAAGGTTTCGAAGCATATTAAGTAGAAGCCGTCTAAATTAGCGAAGTATTTTCATCATCGTTAAAGTGTTACATGAAAAAAACAATAATTGCAGCCCTGGTTTCTTTGTTATTCATTCAAAATAGTGTGGCCCAGCCACTGCATCAAAAAACAGCTTTTACGCATCAGGACACGCTACGGGGAAGCGTAACGCCGGAACGGGCCTGGTGGAACGTGTTGCGCTATGATATAGAAGTCACTCCAAATTATTCGGCAAAATCTATTGCCGGAAAAACCACTATTACTTATAAGGTGATAGCAGACCGCCATACCGATTATTTACAAATAGATTTACAACAGCCGTTGCAAATAGATACCTTATATTATAACAACAAACTTTACATCAACTACCCGGCAAAACCCTATTACAACGAAGGCAATGTATGGCATATTCCCCTTCCCAAAGCGGAAAAAAATAGTGTGCAGGAGCTTACCATATGCTATCATGGTACACCAAGAGAAGCGGTTCGGCCACCGTGGGATGGCGGCTGGATCTGGACAAAAGATGAACAGGGCCGTCCGTGGATGAGCGTAGCCTGCCAGGGTTTAGGAGCATCGGTTTGGTATCCATGTAAAGATTACCAGGGCGATGAGCCGGATAACGGGGCTTCACTTACCATACATGTTTCTGATACGTTGGTGGCAGTAGGTAATGGAAAATTAAAAAGCAAAACCGTACAAAATGGTATTGCTACCTCTACCTGGGAAGTAGTAAATCCAATCAACAATTATGACATCATTCCTTATATTGGAAAATATGTAAACTGGAACGAAACCTATAACGGCGAAAGAGGCCCGCTTGATTGCAGCTATTGGGTATTGGACTATGATATTACTAAAGCAAAAGCGCAATTTGAACAGGTACCTAAAATGCTAAAGGCATTTGAATACTGGTATGGCCCTTACCCATTTTATGAAGATGGCTATAAATTAGTGGAAGCGCCGCACCTGGGCATGGAACATCAGAGCGCTGTAGCTTATGGCAACCATTTTATGAACGGGTATTTAGGTCGTGATTTATCAGGCACGGGACAAGGTTTAAAATGGGATTATATTATCGTGCATGAAAGCGGCCACGAATGGTTTGGCAACAATATTACCACAAAAGATATTGCGGATATGTGGGTGCACGAAGGCTTTACCGATTATTGCGAAACATTGTTTATTGACTACTATTTTGGCAACGAAGCCGGTGATAAATATATGGAGGGATTACGGAAAAACATAACAAATCAAAAACCAATCATTGGCCCATATGGAGTGAACCAGGAAGGCAGCGGCGATATGTATTACAAAGGCGCTAATATGCTGCACACCATCCGGCAGATTATTAATAATGATACCTTGTTCCGCCAGATATTGAGAGGGTTGAATCAAACCTTTTACCATCAAACTGTTACTTCCAAACAAATAGAAGAATATATAACCAAGCAAAGTGGTAAAGATTTAAGTAAAGTATTTGATCAATACCTGCGTACTACGCAAATCCCTACTTTGGAATTGAAGCTTGAAAACAACCAGTTGAAATACCGCTGGGCTAACTGCCTGCCAGGTTTTAATATGCCGGTAAAGCTTGCCAATAATCAATGGCTTTATCCTACTACGGATTTTCAAAATATAAAATGGCCGGCCGCGGATAGTAATACTATTGAAGTGGACAAAAACTTTTACATCAACGTAAATAAATCTTAAAGATGCAAGCTGTCAATGATGTATGATCAATAGCTAATCAGTTGGTTATTTACTTATTGATACTTGACCACTAATTATTGACAACCCACCATTCAGTACTTTTACCACATGAGCACTATTAGGCGGCAAACAATCATTTCGTCATTTTTAATTTACATCGGGTTTGCCTTCGGTGCATTGAACACCTATTTATTTACACGTCAAGGCATT
>JAICHT010000240.1 GCA_025924755.1 Chitinophagaceae bacterium
ATTTGTTGATAGCAGCTTTTCTTTTTTGTGCTAACTGCTTATAATGTTCTGCCTGCTTTGTATTGCCCGATAAGGTATATCCTTTTGCTATATTGGTTTCCAGTGCATATAGCAAACAGTTTAAATCTACCGGAATTAAATTTAGTATTTGGATGGTGGTAATATCCTGGCCATCGGCAAACCAGCGGCTGCTGAAATCCCACCCGCTTTCGGCGCCGGAACGGAGATTACGAAAAATTTCAGGATTACTTTTATGGAGCGCCTTTGCCGTAGTTACATCCTGCACATACGATTCCTGCCGCGGTTTGTTTTGCTGATCGTAATAACGGTTCAATATGCTTCCATCCGGCATATGCACCACATGTTTGGTAGGCGCTGTTTTATCCATCCAATAATTATATTCCTTTTGCATAGCGGGCAGGTATTCTTTATATACACTTTCGTCTTTTAAAGAAGCCAGCAATGCTACCATTAAGGAAAAGAATGGTGGCTGCGAACGGCTTAAATAATAGCTGCGATTGCCATTGGGTATATGGCCATAGGTATTAATGAGGTAAGTAAAATTCTTGATCATGTTTTCAATAACGTCTACTTTACCACTTGCCTTTAAACCCATCATCGTAAAGTAAGAATCCCAATAGTAAATCTCGCGAAAGCGGCCACCCGGCACAATATAGGAGTAGGGGAGCGGTAACAAGGAACTGCCTTTTACAGCCGAATCATTTTTCCGTTGCAGCACCTCCCATAAATCTTTTATATGCCCGGCTGCATCGGGTTCTTTTACGGTATAGCTGTTTTGTGGTGCATGCGGAACCACAAAGTTTTCTTCCACAAAATTCTTAATATTAAATTGCGTATCTCTTTTATTTTTCTCCGCTAAATAATCCCGTACAATCGCCTGTGGATCCCGCTTGGGTACACAATCCACAAAGGTTTTATTATCCGGAAATACTTTGTTCATCTGCACATCCACAAATAGTTGCCCGTATATTTCATCGGGCGTGGGAATATGCTGTGCAAAGGATAATTGCCCATATAAAAAGAAAAGCAGCAGCAGATGAATTTTTTTCATGTACAGCACTATTTATTTCTGAAATTAAAAAATAGCCGGCATTACCGGCTCTAAATTTTATGGATACGTGTTACATCACCTGGTGGCTACAATACTGATTTCTACATTGGCAAGCTTCGGAAGCGCCGATACCTGCACTGTTTCGCGGGCTGGAAAATCGCCATTGAAATACTTGGCATAAATTTCATTGATTTCGCCAAAGCGGTTCATATCCGTAATAAAAATAGTAGTCTTCACTACATTGGCAAAGGTCATTCCGGCTTCCTGCAAAATCACTTTTATATTTTGCATTACCTGGTGTGTTTCTTCCTGGATGTCTTTATTTTTTAACTGGCCCGTGGTGGCATCAATGCAGATCTGACCAGAAATAAATAAAAGGTTGCCTGTAAGTACGGCCTGGTTGTAAGGCCCGATTGGTGCCGGAGCCTGGTTGGTATTAACTATTTGTTTTTCCATATTGTGTGGCTGCTTCTAATTAAAGCGAATTTCATTAATTATTTTGTTATTCAGTTGCTATTGTTTTGTATAATTTGTGTGGCTAATGATACATAAGCTATGCAAATTATTGTAGCAGGCAATGAAATTTTGAAAAATGAATTTTTAGCTTCCGGGATGGCGCCGGATGTGGATTGTATATGGATTGATGATGCGGCGCATTTTTTACATTATCCGCAGGCAGATGCTTATATTGATTTGTTGTTTGAAAAAAGTGAAGACAGAATACTGTTGCTGCAACAGTTGCTGCCTAAGTTGGTTGTCATCAACAGCGTGGTACATACGCTGGCAGAAACGAATGCCGCTTTTGTACGCATCAATGGCTGGCCTACTTTTTTGCAATCGCCGCTTGTAGAAGCATATAGTAATAAGGAAGATTTAAAAACAACTGCTGAAACTATATTTCACCTTTTTAATAAGAAGATGGTGTGGCTGGCGGATACTCCCGGCTTTGTAACACCGCGTATTATCAGTATGATTATTAACGAAGCTTATTTTGCCTTATCTGAAAATGTAAGTACCAAAGAAGCTATTGATATGGCTATGAAGCTAGGTACTAATTATCCATTTGGACCGTTTGAATGGAGCAGAAGAATAGGATTGAAAAATATTGCCGCCTTATTACATCAATTAAGCCTTTCAGAAAAACAATATCAGCCTTGTGAATTATTGGTACAGGAAGCCAGTGAAAATTAACTGATCTCATATAATTCGTTCCAACGTGTGGTATACCGCGGCGAATGAAAAGCCTGCCGCATTTTCCAGTTGCGCTTTGTGCCGGAAGAAGCAAATTTTACCATATCATCCCGCATGCTGAAATTAATATTGTCTATCATCTCCATCAAATAACGCCCGATACTTCTGCCTGGTGTAAATAAGTTGGCCTGAATACAACTGTCCGGCACTAAACCGCTTAACACGATACCTGCTTTTTTATACTTCTTTCCGGCCTCAAAAAGCTGATCGGCCATTTTCATAGCAGGTTTTATCAATTCGTTTGTTAAAGAAGTAGGCTGCGGTAATATGGTATACGTGCTAATGCTGGGGCCGTGTGTAAAATGTGGGGCTGTTGTATTTTCTTTCGGAACTACAAAAGCGCTGATAATGCTGGCCGCACTTTGCTGGCGGCGCAGCTTCTCGGCCGCACGGGCAGTGTAGGTGGCAATTGCTTCTTTGATATCGGCTAAGTCGGTAACGGCATTGCCAAACATCCGTGTGGTAGCAATCATTTTTTTATTGGTAAGATCCTTATCCATCACAATGGCTTCCTGTCCGTTTAATTCTTTAATGAGCCGTATGCCCACTACACCTCCTAAATTTTTTCGGGCCCATTCTTCTGAAAGGTTGCGCAGATCCCAGGCAGTATAAATGCCAAAGTTCAACAGCTTTTCCTTGTACTGATGGCCTATGCCCCAAATATCATTAACAGAGGTACTTTGCAGGGCATGGATAATTTTATTGTCGTCACTTAATACGGTAATGCCATCCTGCTTTTTAGAGATGCGGTTGGCCAGCTTCGATAGAGTTTTTGTGGGTGCAATACCGATTGAAACTTTTACGCCGGTCCATTTTTCTATAGTATTTTTTATTTCTTTTGCTAGCGTTTGCAGTTGTGCAGATGTAAAGCCATGTACATCTAAAAAGGCCTCATCTACCGAATAGACTTCTACTTTATTTTCACCCAATATGGTTTTCAAAGTTTCCATTACCCGCCAACTCATATCGCCATACAAATTATAGTTGGATGAAAAAGCTTCTACGCCATATTTTTCAATAAGCGGTTTTGCTTTAAAGTAAGGGCCTGTCATGCCGATACCAATGGCCTTGGCTTCTTTGCTGCGGGCAATGATGCAGCCATCGTTATTACTTAAAACCACTACGGGTTTTTGTTCCAGATCGGGACGGAAAACCCGTTCGCAGGAGCAATAAAAACTATTGCAGTCTACAATGGCTTTCATGTTATTCGTTAATTAAATTAATAACCAACGTAATCAGCAGTTCTTTGTTTGCCGGATCGCTTTGCGCTACTAAAAGCGCCAAAGCTACCAGGGCGTTATCATTTACCTTCACTTCATTTTGCCTGCGTAATAAGTGTTTATTGAGGTATAAAAACCATATAAATAAAAAAGCGCCAATGCGTTTATTGCCATCGGCAAATGGGTGGTTTTTAATAATGAAATAGAGCAGGTGCGCTGCCTGCTCTTCAATACTCGCATACAGGTACTCGCCGCCAAACGTTTGTGTAATGCTATTTAAGATACCCTCAAAACTGTTTTCTCTTTCACGGCCAAATAACTCGGAAGCTTCTTTCCTTTTTATCAGATCTTTTTTCAGTTGATTAATAGCTACTGTCGCTTCTTGATATTGAATTTCGTAGGTCAGTGGTTTGTCGGTGGGTTCTATTGTTAGCGTATGGCTGTCAAACCGGTTTAATAGTACAAACGACCGGGTGTATTGCGATATAATTTCCAGCAACCCCTGCGTTTCGCTTGCAGTTAACTCTTTTGTTCCGATTGTAGTTTTTAAAAACTCTACGGTTTTGTTTAGTTCGTTGAATTTTTCCTGTTGCTCCTGTAATCTTTTTTCATTAATAGTATATCCTTTTACCAGGTGGTCTTTTAAAGTTTGTGTAGCCCAGATGCGGAACTGTGTACCTCGTTTGGAATTTACACGATAACCTACAGAGATGATGACATCTAAATTGTAAAACCTTACTTTTCGGTTTACGGTTCGGTTGCCTTCTTTTTGAACTACCGAGAAAAACTCGGTAGTTGTCGACTCTTTCAATTCTTCTTCTTTAAAAATGTTTTTGATATGGAGTCCGATTGTATCAGAATCTTTGTCAAACAATTCAGACATTAGCTTCTGTGATAACCATATAGAATCGTTCTCCAGCCTGACATCTAACTGGCTATGTCCATCTTCTGCCTGATAAATTAGTATCTCACCTTTACTTTCCATATAAACAATTTACAAAAACAATTATACAATATGAATGACATAAGTTACTACACCCCAGACACAGAAATTAGAAGAAGGTTCCACTTCAATAGCCGATAGCTTTTGCGTTTCGGGCAGTAGCCTTACTTTTTTATTTTGTAAAATGTGCAGCCGCCTGATAAGCATTTCCCCATTCAATATTGCGATAATTATTTTGCCGTTTTTTGCTTCCAGCGAACGATCTACAATTACCACATCCCCATTATGAATGCCGGCGCCAATCATGGCATCACCATTCACCCGCATAAAAAAAGTAGCCGGTTTGTTTTTTATTAATTGCTCATTTAAATCAATACCTCGTTCCGCATAGTCATCTGCCGCAGCACTAAACCCGGTAGCATTGGCCGTTCTCACATTGTCCTGCGTATAGTCTTTCGATCCTTTGTAGCCGGGTGAAAAAAATGAACCGTTATCCATAAATCAAAATTTTAATTACTAAATTTTTTGGTAAAATTATACTAAAATATTTAGCTTGCACTTTAAAACGAAACTTGTGGATAAAAAATGTATCAACTCTACCTCTGTTACTAACTGGGATGCCTATGGACTTTCAGAGTATTTGTTAATGGCACATACTAGTAATGAAGTGCATGAAAAAGTAATGAAAGAGAAAGAATGTTTTGAAATAAAGTACGGACTAGAATCTGCTTCTAAATCCATCCCACATATTAGTGTTGCTGCTTTTTTAGGTAGATCAGAAATGAAGAGAGAATTAGACAATGTAGTGCAAAACATATGCAATCAGTTTAGAGCTTACAACGTTACATTGTGCGGTTATAACGGCTTTGCTCCTAAAGCAATTTATCTCAGCGTACAGAACCATGAACCATTTAAAAAGTTGGCAAAAGGATTAAAAGCAATAGACGACTTCCTTAAGTCACATGATTATCCTCTTATCAGATTATTTACTCACCTGCATCTGACAATTGCACGAAGATTAGAGGA
>JAICHT010000241.1 GCA_025924755.1 Chitinophagaceae bacterium
GCGCCAGCTTTATCATATGGTTTATACTTATCCAGCAATACCTTTGAAATATGATTTTGTAATTCTAAAACCGGAGTGGCAGTACTGTTTTCCGCCATGTCATTTTCAAACACCACGTGTAATATTACGTTGCAATAATTTGGATCGTTCTGATGGCCATGCACAAACCATTCAGAAGTTTTAATATGCACTTCTACCGAACCGGCAAGCAAGGTATCATTCAGTTTTATTTTAGCTTCAGAAAAATCCGGCCCCTGGTTCGTATTCCATTTACCCGGAAACAGGATGGCGACTTTTTCGCCTGCTGTGGTATACAAATCAGCACGGTTAAAGTATTGAAACTGCCAGATGTATTGCAACAACTTTTCTGTCATGCTCAATTAATTAAAACTGCTGTAATGCCTGTACTACGCGGCTTACCGGCAAGCCCATTACATTATAAAAGTCACCGCTGATCCGTTTAATACCTGTAACCCCTATCCATTCCTGTATGGCATAAGCGCCAGCTTTATCATATGGTTTATACTTATCCACGTAATATTCAATTTGAGATGGCTGCAAAGAAAAAAATTCTACCAGCGTCACATCGGTAAAAGAAACCACTTTATTATTTTGTTGTATAGAGACGCCGGTAATAACATGATGGGTTGCACCGCTCAATTTAAAAAGTATTTCCAGGGCATGTTGCCGGTCATCAGGTTTGCCAATAATCTCATTATTCAAAACCACTATCGTATCCGCAGCTATAATAACCTGACCGGGTTGAGCCAGTGGTATTACTGCTTTTGCCTTCTGTATGGCAATATGCAATGCCGCTTCTTCAGGCGATAAATGATCAGGAAAACTTTCATCGGTAGGATGTATGATGATATCAAAATCAATCTCCGCCCATTCCAGCAATTGTTTACGCCTTGGCGACTGCGATGCCAGTATATATTTTGCCATTTCTAAAAATATACTTTAAAAAAAATCATAGATAAAATTCCGGATAGCATGATCCATTTGGTAATACGGCTTAAGCTACCAAAGTCCGTATTGGTTTTGGCTTTATATAACCTGGAGACTCAATAAATTAAGGGAGCTATTATAAACAGTATGCAATAGGCTATAGCCCACCACCAGCCAAACTGCATAATATACAATTGCAATATGATCAACGCTGCAATCAAAACTACCAGCCATACTGCTATGTAAATTTTCGTCGCGTTTATTCCTGCTACTATAGGTAAGGTTTTACATTCGTACCGGGCATCTCCTGCCATGTCTTCCACATCTTTCATAGCTTCCCGTATCAGGTTGATAGCAAATGCAAATCCGCCATATAAAAAAGCTCTTCTGAAAAACTGAATTACACCATAGCTTTTAACGCTAAAAGCTGCGCTGAACGGCACTTCTGCAAAAAAAAGCACCAACACCGTCCATGCCGTTAATAAGGAAATAATAATGTTACCAATCAAAAATTTTCGTTTAAAAGAAGTAGAATACAACCACAATAAAATTACGCAAACGGTATTTGCAATGATCAGGTACCATTTATGACCCGAAACCGCAATAACCGTAGCAATTATTCCTAAAAAGCTAAGGCTTAAATGCCATACAATAGCCCAGCGCCTGCTTATTAATCTGTCAATTACATTTTGCGACGGTTTATTAATCCGGTCAATATTTAAATCGAAATAATCGTTGATAATATAACCTGCTGCAGCAATTAATACCGAAGCGGTAATCAGCCAAAAAATACGTGGTCCCGAATAGGCAGATTGATAAATGGGTTTATCAATACAGTAATAAAATAATAGTTGCGTAAGTACAATAAAAATAAGGTTAGGCCAGCGGACTAATTTTAAAAAAGCTGCAGCTAACCTCATTTTATACTCTTAAGTTTTTATCGGGATGTGATGTCTTTATCAAAATCCCAGCGATTATTCAATTTTAAAACCCTTTCAATCACATCTCTCACACAACCCTTGCCACCTTTTACAGATGATATATACCGGGAGACTTTCTTTACTTCCGGCACAGCATCCGCCGGGCAGCAAGATAAACCAACTTTTTTTAGCAGCCCTATATCCGGAAGGTCGTCGCCCATATATAATACATGCTGCCAGTCTATACTTTGTTGCTGAAGATATTGTTGTATAAATAGCAGTTTGTCTTTTACGCCTTGATGAATTTCCTGCATTCCCAAGTACAACAAACGGTCTTTTACCGGGGCTGATACCGCGCCTGAAACCAGTATCACATTATATCCGTTCCTCAATGCCATTTGTAGCGCCAGTCCGTCTTTTATATTCATTTGACGGGCCTGCATTCCATTTTCCAGCAACAGCAGGGTTCCGTCCGTGAGCACTCCGTCTATATCAAATACAAAAGTGGTAATGGGCTTAAAGTAAGTGAGCATATTCATGGTAAGCTTTTAATATTGGTAGTATCAGCGGTTAACATCGGGTGCAATTTCGTTTTGTTGAATTTATCATCAAAACGTTTATTCCACGTATAAATGATTACAGGGTTATTGGTGTTTGATCCGGTAATAGTACTTCTATAATGCCCTTGCCTGGCAGCATCGTACACTGGCAGCCGAGGCGTGAACCTTCACGTGGATTACGAGCACGGATAATAAAATCTTTTTCCCGCCTGCTGATTTCTTCCAGGTATTTGCCACCTTTACTTACATACAAATGGCAGGTACTGCAGGCGCAAACGCCTCCACAGTCATGGCGCAATGCAATGTTATTAGCTAATACTACTTCTAACAAATTCAAACCCGCCTTTACATTTTTAAGTGTAACCGACCGTTGGTTCGCATTTTCAAAATTAATTCTTACCGTGTACATCCCTCCTGTTTTTCCGGTTGCAAAAGTATTTGAATGCGATTAGATTATTTCTGGTAATTAAACCAGTATCAATAAGAAGCGGTATGGATGCTGGAGGTTAGCACCCGGTACAATTCTTTTAAATGAGGATGGTTTTCTAACAACTGTAAATGTTTTTCAATAGTTTGTTCATCGTTTCTTACGGCGGGACCCGTTTGCAGTTGCGATGGAGAAATCGTTTCAATACGTAAAGCAGTTTCCTGTATCAGCGGAATCAGCAATGTAAAATCAAGTCCTTCGTCTATACAATATTTCTCAGCAAGCGTATATAGATGGTTTACAAAATTGTTGCAGAAAACAGCTGCCAGGTGCAGTTTCATACGTTCTTCGTCATCCGCTTCTACCACGTGGCCGGATATGCTGCCGGCCAGGGCTTCCAGTTGCAGCAAGGTTTGTTCGTCGCTTGCATCCACAATAATTGGAATAGCGGGAATATGGTCTGCTTCTTTTTTTAAACTTTGTAACGGATAAAAAACACCATAATGAGTAGAAGCCGGCTGCAATATATTTTTAGATACCGAAGCTGCAGTATGTACTATTGTTTTATCAGGTAATTGCAGCTTATGCACTATTTGTTCGATTGCAATATCAGTAACAGCTAAAAAGTATAATTCATCATGGCGGTTAACCACACTCCAGTAGGTGTTAGATTCGGTACCCAGTTCATAAGCCAACTGGCTGGCGGCTTTCGCATCCCGCCCAAATACCTGAAGAATGCGATGACCTGCTGCCTTAAATTTTTTGCCTAAAACAGTTGCAGTATTGCCGGTGCCTATGATAACAATTTCCATCTATACCTTTATAACATGAGTTTACGAAAAAAAGTAGCGGTAAAATATATAAGAACAAAGTTTAAGCTTCTTTCTGCCATCTCCAAAAGAAAAACAGCAGAGCAGGCTTTTCAGTTATTTTGCACGCCGCAGATCAGGCAAAAAAAAGAGTTGCCTGAAATCTTTAAACAGGCTGAAAGATTACAATTCCAGTTTCAGGGAAATACGATGCTGGGATATCGCTGGAATCCATCTTCTAAAAAAATTTTAATATTACACGGCTTCGAATCCAGTGTTATTTATTTTGACCGTTATGTAAAACCATTGATGCAAAAAGGATATGAAGTATTGGCTTTTGATGCACCGGCACATGGTCGCAGCGCAGGTAAAAATATCAATGCGGTGGTTTATAAAGAATTTATTGAAGCGGTGATGCAGCAATATGGTGCTATCACTTCGTTTATTGCACATTCTTTTGGCGGCATAGCCTTGTGCCTGGCGCTGGAAGAATGCAACCATGATGAAAGCTACAAAGTGGCTTTGATAGCGCCTGCCACCGAAACCGCCACCTCTATTGATTTATACTTTAATTTCTTAAAATTGGATACTGAAGTACGAAAGGAATTTGACAAGTTGATTGAAGAACTAAGCAAGCATCCGCCCGAGTGGTTTTCCATACGACGTGCCGCTGCCCATATTAAGGCACAGGTGCTGTGGGTGCATGATGAAGATGATGATTTAACACCATTAGCCGATGCAAAAAAAGTACAGGAAAAACAATATCCCAATTTTCAGTTTATGATTACCAAAGGCTTGGGCCACCGGCGCATTTACCGCGACAGCCGGATATTGAAAACAGTTTTAGATTTTTTATAGTATCAATTTCAATCAAACTTGTGAAGGGTTAAAAAATCATTTTATATTAATTCTTCATCAGAGATTTTCTGCACTCAAATCCCATATATTAACATTACTACAAGCTAAAAACGACTTTGAATTCATTAAATTTGTTATGATACTTTATCAAAAACATCTCAGTTAAAGAGACACAAAACAGGCTAAAAGTATTAGCCTCAGTATCATAATCCATTTTAAATATTGATGGTGCAACGTGTAAAAAAAATTGCACTTATTTTAAAATAACTATTCTTGCCTTATACTTGCAGGGTGAGTTAACTAAAAACTTGTATTGAAAAAGAAGCTATGGCAAAGAATTTACTAATAGTAGAGTCGCCTGCAAAGGCTAAAACCATTGAAAAGATTCTGGGAAGCGATTTTGAGGTAAAAAGTTGCTATGGCCACATACGCGATCTTGAAAAAGAGGATATGGGTATTGATATTAAAAATCAATATAAGCCCCGCTATTCAGTTCCGGAAGACAAACAAAAAGTGGTTAAAGAATTAAAGCAACTGGCAAAAAAAAGTGACGAAGTTTGGCTGGCTACGGATGAGGATCGCGAAGGAGAAGCCATCAGCTGGCATTTGTGTGAAGTGTTGGGATTAAACCCCAGTACTACCAAACGCATTGTGTTTCATGAAATCACAAAACCTGCTATCAAATCGGCTGTTGATAACCCCAGAACGGTGGATATGAACCTTGTAAATGCACAGCAGGCCCGCCGTGTATTAGATCGTATTGTAGGGTTTGAGTTGAGCCCCGTGCTCTGGCGCAAAATAAGCATGAAAAATAATTTAAGCGCCGGCCGGGTACAGAGTGTAGCGGTGCGCCTGATAGCAGAAAGAGAAAGAGAGATCAATGCGTTTACAGCCCAAAGCAGTTTTAAAATAGAGGCTTTCTTTACTGCTAAAGACAACAGCGGCAAATTGGTTTCGTTTAAAGCAGAGGGCAATAAGTTTAATAAAGC
>JAICHT010000242.1 GCA_025924755.1 Chitinophagaceae bacterium
AAGCAAGCTGCAACTGGTGTAAAGAGCGGTTGTAGTTATGATTTTCCGAACCGCCGTATATGTGATCGTATGTACGGTCGTGTGAGAGGTGCACCTCATAGCTTCTAAGCGGTGAGGCCGTCTACTCGATTGTGCGTTCGCCTTATTCTATAACATTTAGGGTTTCTATTCTGTCAAAATGTTTTCTGTTAAGTGTAGCAATTGACAAACTGTGAGTGACTGCGGTTGCTGCTATAAATAAATCTGCAAGGTCTATTTGTTTTCTTTTGCGCTTTAAAGTTGCATTTATGTTTACTGCTTCGTACTGACTTTCTTGAAAGTCTTTGTTGCTATTTAAAAGCCTTCTTAAATTATTGGTCAATGTATCGTAACCTGAAATTTCAAATGAATTAAATTCAATCCTTTTTCCAATTTTAAGTTCTACAATGGTTTTCTCACCTTTATAAATTTTATAGTCAGTACTCCTATGTGTTGCGTTTATCTTATAGTCACCTTTAGATACTTTATTGATATTGCTTAAGGAAACTACTCTTTTAAATAACAGCAAGGGTCTTTTTATAATTAAATGCTTATTGGTTAGACAGATAGTCTTGATGCTCAAAAGCATCAAAAGACACCCTGCTGAAAAGAAAACAAAAAGTATAAGTATTATCCTTATAATGGTCATTGCCGTTTGATAGTCTGTGTTATCCGCAATATTCCATTTGGTCGTCCATATCAAATAGGAAAAAGAACCGAAAAAGATAGTTCCAAAAAGAGGGAAACCTATAGACCTGACACTTGGTCTTGTTGTCAAAATATTTGTTTCAGATGGATTGTCCATAAAAATGGTAGCTAACACGCTAATTTATGTTATTATACGTAAGGTCGCAAGATTTCCTGCCATTGATACTCAACCTTTTAATATTATACATTTTGTATTGCCGTTAGGACAATCCACTTTTACCATTCTATCGTTTCTGACTTCCATATATCGTCAAAGAGGACTACCAATAGCACTATACCCATGTGGATGGCTTTTAATTGACACCATTTGTATTTGTAGTCCATTGGACAATTTGTTTTGTGAATGATGTCGTCAGCGAATGAAATGGCACTGCCGGTAAATTTGAAAGTGGGTGCGTGTTCTCATTCAAATATATTTTTGACCCATAAATACTTTGGTTAAAAGTTTTGAATTATAGGATTTTGTAGTTAAATTAGAAAGTAGTTTCCTTCCCTTCCGAAAATTCCCTGCCGTAATTACCAACTCCTAAATGCTTAATATGCCTTCTAAGAAATCGTTTTACGGTGCCAATATCTCCTACAAAGACGTGATATCAGTCTATTATAGAACACAAGGAACTTTTTCATGCTTTGTCATTCAACCCATGATAGCGGACGAGGATACATCTGATGGTTATACTATAGCCTTATGGGCAGTAGATAACAGAGGTGCCGTAATGAACGGATTTGAGCCTATATCCCTGCCTGCCAACAAGCATTCTTTACCCATTAAAAAAAGGGTGCAGTTTGCAAATGTTTATCTTACAAAAGAGCAATTAGATAAATTATATAGTGATGGCACTTTTAACCTGGGCTTAAATCCAATTCCATATAGTGCAAATGACAAATACGTGGGCTTTGAAATATTCAATGCCAGCGAAGAACAGGTAACTACCCTTGGCACTATAAATCCTTCTCCACCTGCTACCCGTAGTTAATGATAAAAAAGATAGTCATTGAAGCACTTAACTGGGCAGAGGTTTGGCCGCTGCTTATTCCACTATTTGTTTTATTGTTTCGCCACAAGCAGCCAACCTTTTTAAAACCGGTAATTGTTTATTTATGGCTGGCGCTGGTGCTTAATTTTTCCGGCGATATCATTATTATTTTAAAAAGGCATTTTCCAAACTGGCAGCAAAGTAATACCCCTTTATACAACATTCATTCTGTTATTCGCTTCACCTGCTTCAGTTACTTTTTTATAACTATCAAACAGCCATATTTTAAAACTCTGAAATTGATCCTGCCATTGATATCACTGCTTTTTATTTTGATCTATTTTACTTTTTTTGCTGATTTTTTTAATCCAAATAATTTAAGCGGTGCCCTGCTTTCGGTAGAAGCGTATCTTTTATTGGTTTATTGCCTGCAGTATTACCTGGCGCAGTTGCGGCAGGAAGATGATGTTTTGACAACAGGTTCTGTATTTTGGGTAGTAACAGGATTAAGCGTTTACGTGGTTGTGAATTTTTTTATTTTTCTGTTTTATGTACCTATGATAAAGCAAAATACGGTACTGGCAATCAATATGTGGAATGTGCATAACATAGCCTACATTTTTCTTTGCCTTTTTATAGCCAAAGCATTTTATGCAACTGATAGAAATCAATTTAGAGGTTAGGGTTATCATAGGTATATCTGCTATGGTATTGCTGTTTGCCAGCTTCCTGGTTGTGTTTATTTCCAGCCAGCGTAAAAAACTTTTATATCATAAAAAACTGCTGATACTTCAGGAGGATCAGCAAAAAATTCTGACACAGCAAAACATATTACTGGAGAACCGGGTGCAGCAAAGAACCATAGAATTAACCCAGCAAAAAGAAGAACTGGAACAGGCGCTAACAGACTTGAAAATTACACAGGCTCAATTGATACAAAGAGAAAAAATGGCCTCGCTTGGAGAGCTAACAGCAGGTATTGCACATGAGATTCAAAATCCTTTAAACTTTATCAATAATTTTTCGGAGGTAAGCCTGGAGTTAGCGGATGAATTAAAAGAAGACATGCACAAGGGCAGTAAAGAAAATGCGATTGCTATTACAAATGATATCAGGCAAAACCTGCAAAAAGTAGTGCTGCATGGCCGGCGTGCCGATGCCATAGTAAAAGCTATGCAGCAGCACAGCCAAAGCAATAGCGGTAAAAAAGAACTAACGGATATTAATGCATTAACGGATGAATACCTGCGCTTAAGCTACCAGGCCATGCGTTCAAAAGATGCATTGTTTCATGCCAGCCTGCAAACTTATTTTGAAACCGGTATAGAAAAAGTTAATATAGCATATCAGGATATTGGCAGGGTATTGCTCAATCTTTTCAATAACGCATTTTATGCGGTTAACTTAAAAATAAAGCAATCGGAAAATGAATATGAACCGATGGTTTCTGTGGCGACGCAAAAAGCACATGGCAAACTGGTGATTACTATTCGCGACAACGGCAATGGCATTCCATCAACAATAGTAGATAAAATATTTCAGCCTTTTTTTACAACCAAGCCCACTGGTGAAGGTACCGGTCTCGGGCTTTTCTTAAGCTATGATATCATTAAGGCCAATGGCGGCGAGTTGAAAGTATATTCGAAAGAAAAAGAAGGCGCCGAATTTATAGTTAGCTTGCCTGTATAAAAAATGGCAGAAGAATAGCGAAGTGAAATAAATCTGTTTTAAATTTTGTCTGGCTACTTCATCTTTCTATTTTGTATTAATATAATCGGACTTTAGCATACCAGGTGTTTTACTTTAACGCATTTTAAAAGAAATATTTTACTACCTTAAGTTTTAAATTTTAAGAGTGGAAGAAAAAAAATTAAGAAGTAGTGATTGGTTTGGCCGCAAAGGCAAGGATGGCTTTATATACCGGGCATGGATGAAGAACCAGGGCATACCGGACTATGAATTTAATAACAAGCCCGTTATAGGTATATGCAATACGTGGAGCGAATTGACGCCCTGCAACGCCCATTTCAGGGAACTGGCTGAATCTGTAAAACGGGGCATATTGGAGGCCGGCGGATTCCCGGTAGAGTTTCCGGTAATGTCTTTGGGGGAAACGCTGATTAAACCTACGGCCATGCTATACCGCAACCTGGTAAGCATGGATGTGGAAGAATCGATAAGGGCCAACCCGTTGGATGGTGTAGTATTACTATGCGGCTGCGATAAAACAACGCCAGCGCTGGTAATGGGTGCCTGCAGTGTAAATATTCCAACCATTGTGGTATCGGGCGGCCCCATGTTAACCGGGCGCTACGAGGGCAAAAGTATTGGTACCAGTGATGTGTGGCGGTATCACGATGATCTGCGCGGCGATAAAATAAGGGAAGAAGAATTGCTAACTATAGAAGCGGCTATGTGCCGCAGCCGCGGACATTGTGCGGTGATGGGTACGGCTTCTTCAATGGCTTGTATGGTAGAAACTTTAGGACTTTCCCTGCCTGGTAATGCTGCAATACCGGCTGCAGATGCAAGGCGCAAAGTACTGGCACAACTCTCCGGGTTGCGGATTGTGCAAATGGTAAAAGAAGATATAAAATTATCGCATATCCTTACCCGTGAGGCCTTCGAAAATGCCATTGTAGTAAATGCGGCTATTGGCGGCTCTACTAATTTTGTAATCCATTTATTGGCTATTGCCGGCAGGATAGGCGTGCCGCTTCAGTTGCAGGATTTTGATGCGTTATCTGCACATATTCCGCTTATTGCCAACCTGCAACCGTCGGGAAAGTATTTTATGGAAGACCTTTTTTATGCCGGCGGTTTACCGGTGGTATTAAAGGAGCTGGAGCATTTTCTTCACGGCCATTGTATCACGGCAAATGGAAAAACAATTAAGGAAAATTATAAGGATGTGCAAGGTTATAACTCCGATGTAATTACCTCCGTCGAAAGGCCATTTAACGCTGCTACCGGGCTGGCTATTTTAAAAGGCAATTTATGTGAAGAAGGCGCTGTTATCAAACCCTCGGCGGCCAGCTCGCATTTATTGCAGCATACCGGCAAAGCAGTAGTGTTTGAAAATATTGAAGATTACAAAGCAAGGATTGATGAGGAAGATTTAGAGGTGGATGAAACCAGTGTTCTGGTTTTAAAAAATGTAGGACCAAAAGGGTATCCGGGAATGCCGGAAGTAGGGAATATGGGACTGCCTAAAAAACTTCTACGGAAAGGTGTGTCAGATATGGTGCGGATATCAGACGGAAGAATGAGCGGTACTGGATTTGGAACCGTGGTGCTGCATGTATCGCCGGAAGCTGCCACTGGTGGAAATTTTTCGGTAATACAAACAGGTGATATTATTACGCTGGATGTTCCCAATCGTTCATTGACCGTAGCAGTAAGCGATGAAGAATTGCAGCAGCGGAAAAAACAGTTTACTGCTTTGCCTCCGGCTGCAGAAAGAGGATATGTAAATTTGTATATCAACCATGTGCAACAAGCGCATTTAGGAGCGGATATGGATTTCTTAAGAGGTAGTTCCGGCAGCCGCGTAACAAGAGATTCGCATTAATACTCCTATTTTCATACGAAATTGATCCATACTATGATAACTTTCATTCATTAATCATACAACGATTGTTATGCCTTTTAAAGATAAAGTAGCTATTGTAACCGGAGCAGGGCAGGGAATTGGCTTTGAAATATGCCAACATCTTTCAAAAGAAGGTGCCCATGTAATATTGAACGACATAGACGAAGCGTTAGCAAATGATGCGGTAAAAGATATTACACAG
>JAICHT010000243.1 GCA_025924755.1 Chitinophagaceae bacterium
AAAGTCAGTTAGAGCAGGGTTAGATTATGCCAGCCATAGAAAGAGTATTGCTATTTACATTTCTTCCTTTGTGGACAAAGTTTACTATTTAAATTCCATAGTAAAAGAGGAGGTTGTTGTAGGGAAGCCTTTAAGCTTTTCTGATATTGTTCATAATAAAAAAGAAGAGAAGAAGTATTTGCTGCTTGTATTAAGCAGTGAATCAACCAGAATTTTTGCCGGAGAGCCGGGTAAATTAACTCTGAAAGTTTTAAACTTACCAGAACAGGTTGCTAAATACACAGGCTACAGTTTCAATGAAAATGATTCAGAGGAAATTGGTTTGAAGCGATTTGTTAAGCATGCGGATGATGTGCTTAGCCTTCTTTTGAAATGGTATGATTTGCCTTTAATAGTAATGACTACACCCAAAGCAAGGAAGCAATTCTTACAGCTGTCAAAAAATAAAGAGCAGGTATCGGCTTTTATTGAAATGGAATCCGGCGACATGACAGAAGAGGAAATCCTTACAGCGATACAGCCCTTTATTGAAGATTGGGAAAACCTGAGGGAGAAACATTTACTGCATCAAATGGAGCAGGCTATATACAACAGGAAGTTGGTGGCAGGAATAGATGAGGTATGGAAAACGGCTAAGCACTCAAAATCTAAACTATTGCTAATAGAAAGGAACTATAGGTGTCCAGCGTATTTTGAAGAAAGTAAAGAAGTACCCACCACTATGAAAAACATATTGCCACATGACTCCATTCAATTAAAAGATGCTGTGGAAGATGCCATAGAAAATGTTTTAAAAGACGATGGAGAGGTGGAATTTGTTGAAGAAGGTGTTTTAAATGATTTCCTGCATATAGCACTAATAAAATATTGATTACTTTATTAAAATTAATTGTTGCAACAATTCCATGTTACCAAAGCATCAGGTCAGAAAGCCGCATTTGACCTGATGAAGCTGCAAGCTTCCTTAAAAAGTGCAGGTGCCAGCGAAGACACCATCAAAATGATTGTCCGGGATGTTTCCAACCATTTTTACGAAGGCATATCTACTAAAGATATTTATCAGTTTGCTTTTCAACGTTTAAAAAAGATCAATCATCCGGTTGCTGCAAAATACAAATTGAAAAAAGCAATTATGGAGTTAGGTCCCTCGGGTTTTCCTTTTGAAAAATATATCAGCAGTGTTTTTAAAAAACTGCAGTTTGAAGTGCAGCTAAATCAATCCATACAGGGCCATTGTGTAAATCATGAAGTAGATATTGTAGCAATCAAAAAAGACACTTTCTGTATTATTGAATGTAAGTACCACAATCTGCCGGGAACCATTTGCGATGTAAAGATCCCATTATACATTCATTCACGCTTTCATGACATAGTTCAAAAAAAGACAACAGGTAATAAAATGAATTATGAAAGCTGGATTGTTACGAATACGAAGTTCTCTGCTGATGCGATGCAATATGGCACCTGCAGAGGATTAAGGCTCCTGAGCTGGGACTTTCCTGCACATGGCAGTTTAAAAAACCTGGTTGATCAATTTAAGCTTTACCCTTTAACCTGTTTAACGACGCTTTCGAAAACAGAAAAGTTGTTGTTAATGGAGCAAAATATGATTCTTTGTGAAGAAGTGCTACTTAACAAAAACGCACTACCAGAAATGGGTATTAAAGCAGGAAGAGTTAAAAAGATTATCACAGAAGCAGAGCTTGTATGTAATAATTAATTGATTTTCAGTTGAGACCTGGCTTATCTTAATTTACTAATCCGGGCCCCATTCATAAAGCTATCAAATAGCTTTTTAAGGATATCTCCACTATACCAAAACCCAATTATTTCGGAAATGTTTATATGCTTCTATACCTGACTAAACTCATGTCGTAACCTAACAGTAATCCTATGATATGCTGCTTTATAAAAATAGTTTTGTTGTATCAATTTAAACTGTTTTTATATGTCAACAAATATAATTATCAAAACAGCAGGAGTGAAATCCCCAATAACGGATTTCCTTACCAGAATCTGGAATAAATGTATTACAATCTTTGGTTCAAAAAACAAGATAGGTACTGAACCAAATGCAAATAGGATAGACAATATCGAAATGCATCACGAAGATGGAGTTTGGAAATTCTTACAATCTAAAAAGGAAGAAGCAAAAAGGATGCAGCAGGTATATAATATTGGCTTAAGCAAATGTGCCTAATAATGTTATCAATATATCACCCCTTTGCTGGGCTTAATATTAATCAAACACAAAATTACTTTTCGCATATACTCGTGTGCATCTTTGCTATTCACTGCTTCACTTTTCATCACACTTATAGCTTTCAGATACTCTTTCTTTAATTATTTAGGCGGAGTTCGATAAATCATTCTGTTACAGTTTGCCATAAAAATCAGTTCCTGCCATTTTACTTTCTTCTGTTGATATATACATACTTAAATAAGATTAAAACTTACCGTGATAATAGCATTTTATCCAATAAAGGCTGATTGAAATTCTGCTTTTTATTGACAAGGGTCATTGTAGCCGTAATAGTTTGCTCTTACTTTAGACCAACAGCATTTCATTAAAAATTAAAGAGCTTGTCATGAAAACAATTGATAAATTCATTATTGCAATACTTTCAATTATTATATTAAGCTGCTCTGCTTCTCGCGTTACCACTTACTGGAAAAAACCCAATATAGCAGAAAAATCATACAATAAAATAATGGTAATTGGGGTCATACATGAAGCAGACCGGTCTTACCAGGAGAGAATGGAAAATCATTTAGTGGGCGATCTCAGAAATCTTGGCTATAATGCTTACTCTGCCTTAAATGAATATGGACCAAAAGGCTTTGATAAGTTGTCGAAAGAAGAGGCTTATAAAAAACTGCGGGTTGATAGTGTAGATGCCGTTATTACTATTGTATTGCTGAATAAGGAAAAGGAGCGGTATTATGTTCCGGGCAGAATAAGTTATTCACCTTACGCTGACTATCAACATAGGCTTTGGGATTATTATAATACCATGCGTAATCATATCTCCGGTCCTGGATATTACACTATGTTGACAAAATATTTCTGGGAAAGCAATTTTTATGACCTCGATACGAAAGACCTGACTTATTCCGTACAGACGCAATCCTTTGATCCTGCTTCTACAGAAAGTCTCGCTCATGAGTATGGTAAAAAGATTGTTTCGAATATGCAGAAAAATAAGATTCTTTCTAAACACAAAGAAGGAGTAAAAAAGCCTATGTAACTGGTGTTTATTTAAATTAATCACTAATTTTTTGGATCGTTCTTAAATCTTTATATAACATATTTACTTTAATGCCTGATACTGGAAATTTCGTTTCCTTTTAAAGAAACCAACGATTAGGCGACCTGACTTTAAGCCTGGTAGATTTAGACGAAGCAATATAAGAGAAGCTGCCCGTTTTATACTGATGTATATCACTTTCTTTGATGACGGTCCTCATTGCACTATTCATACCGATGATGTTATTTCAACTCAACAAATTAAGCTTTGCGTGCAAACCAGGCAGCCTAAAAAAATAACTTCAACTCCAGATAGTGAATTATAAAAAACAGGATGGACTAAACTTTCATAAAACGCCTGCCCAAAACTTTGCATATCTACCGGTGGAGCAACTCTTTGTTCTGTTGCAATCGTCAGAAACGGGATTGGCTCCGGATGTAGCAGACAAAAGGGTAAGGGAACAGCTTAAATCTTTTAAAAAGGAAAGCCGTTTTAATAGAGAGCTTAAATTGTTGATGCGGCAGTTTATCAATCCGTTGATTTTATTGTTAGTGATTGCAGTGATTCTTTCTGCCATATTGGGAGAATCATCCGACGCCTATATCATGCTCTTTATTTTACTTTCAACAGGTTTGCTCAGTTTTTGGCAGGAGGCTAATGCAGGAAGGGCAGTAGAGCAATTGCGTAAGATGATTGAAATGAAGCACACGGTAGTACGCAATGGGCAAGCCTTACAAGTAACTACCGAAAATGTAGTGCCGGGAGATATTATTCTTTTAGATGCAGGAGATATAATTCCGGCTGATTGCCGTATTATAGAAAGTAATGAATTGCATGTTAATGAAAGTTCAATAACAGGAGAATCTTATCCGGCTGAAAAATCGGCAGGGGTTGTAGCCGGTACGTTACCCATAAGTAAAAAATACAATTGCCTATGGCAGGGCTCGAATGTTATCAGTGGGACTGCAAAAGCAATAGCAGTACATACTGGTAATAATACACTTTTTGGCGAGATGGCCCATAGCCTTACCGAAACACATGAAACCGCATTTGAAATAGGTATCAAACACTTTGGTTTTTTTTTATTGCGCATTACTATTGTGCTGTCGCTCATTATTCTGGCTGCTAACCTTTATTTCAAAAAACCACTTTTCGATTCTGTCTTGTTTTCACTGGCCCTGGCGGTAGGAATGGCGCCCGAGCTGTTACCCGCTATTATGACGTTTGCCATGTCTGCAGGTGCCAAACGTATGATGAAGAAAAAGGTGATTGTAAAAAAACTTTCTTCCATTTTTAATTTTGGTGAAGTAAATGTGCTGTGCACAGATAAAACCGGAACGATTACAGAAGGTAATGTTACCGTAAAGGATATAGTAGATGTAAAAGGCAATCCCAATGAAAAGCTCCGGTTATATGCCTGTTTGAATGCTTCCTTACAACAGGGATTTTCTAATCCTATCGACAAGGCCATTTCTTCACTGAGCCTTCCTTTAAGCCAATATCAGAAAATAGATGAAATACCTTATGACTTTATCCGTAAGCGTTTAAGTATTGCTGTTAAACAGGAAGCGCAAAACTTTTTTATCACTAAAGGAGCCTTCAGCAATGTTTTGGAAGTTTGCTCTTACATAGACACCGGCAATGACACGAAAGAGTTAATCAATGATCAAACCAGGAAAGAAATAGAAGACAACTTCATACACTACAGCCAGGAAGGCTACCGGGTATTAGGCTTAGCCTATAAAGAAATGACCAGATGTAAAATAGGCAGGGATGATGAAAATGAAATGACGTTTCTGGGATATATTTTACTGGAAGATCCACTGAAGGAAAGTACCCTGGCCTCTTTGGAGCGACTGGCAGTGTTAAACATAGCGGTGAAGATTATTACCGGCGATAATCGCTTTGCTGCTGCTCATGTAGCTCAAAAAATTGGTTTTAAAAAACCTTTGATTTTAACAGGAGATGAGTTGAACGATTTATCACCAGAAGCATTGATTGTACGGGCTATAAGGACCAATATTTTTGCCGAGATAGAACCCCATCAAAAAGAACGGGTGGTAAAAGCGTTGCAAAAAAGTAAGGTGGCGGTTGCTTACATTGGCGATGGCATCAATGATGTGGCTGCCATCAATGCGGCAGATATAGGCATCTCTACAAGCAACGCAGCAGATGTAGCCAAGGAAGCTGCAGATTTTGTATTGATGGATAAAGACCTGTCAGTATTAGCAGACGGTATCGTTGAGGG
>JAICHT010000244.1 GCA_025924755.1 Chitinophagaceae bacterium
AATTTAAGTAGTGTGGACAGCCGCAAACCGGTACTTGAATCAATTGCCAGTCAGTTGGATAAACTCAATATCAATTTCCGGATAAGCCCGATCCAGCACTTCAAGGTCATTTAAGAACGAAGCGGAAATCTCCTGCCCTTCTTTTAATACCGTTACAATTTTAAGGCGGCTGGTAATTTCATTTTCCTGTACATACATCATTACTTTATTCAATACGGCTATATTATCGCCTTTTGTAAAATATACAAACTGTTGGTTCGATAACTTGCGGATGTACTTTGTAATATGAAAACGGCTCAGCACAGCCCATTTTTTTATGGTATCAAAGAAACTGTTAATCACTATTAATAAGTACTGCAAAATTTGTTTCCTGCTAAGCAATACATAAATTACTATAATAGCGGGTATAAAATATTGCAGAAAAACAACCAGGTATTTGGGGTGAAGTTTCACATTATAATAAATGGCTATCAACACCGTCAATATGGCAAGCGCCACTACGTAAGCAGGTGCATATTCCGGTCGCGGAAGGCGTGACCGTTTGATCTTTAATAAAAAATTACCAAAGCCAAAATATACCATCACCAGCAAAAAAGATATGGTATATACGCCTGCAAGCGGCTCCAGTTCGCCTGCGGTAATAAATAAAACCGACAAACAAAGCGCAAAGAATAAAATAAAGATCCGTGGCACACTTCCTCGCTTATTTTCTTTTAGTAAAGACTGTGGCAATATTCTATCCAGCGTCATGCGTTTTATTAAGCCTCCCACACCTACATAGGATGTTAAAACCGCGCCGCTTAAAACCAACGTAGCATCAATTGAAATAATGGTAGAAAGCCATTTCCCGGAAGTGCTGTAACCTAAAAAAGATAGTAAAGCTTCTTTGTGATGAATTGCATCGCCCAATGGCAAAACCAATATGGCCGTTAGCGCCATCAATGGGTTGATGATGGAAACCGCCACCCACATATTGCGCAGTGTTTTTGGAAATACCCCAGGCGCCTGCTCTTCTACAAAATTAGCTGAACTTTCAAAACCGGATATGCCCAGCATGGCAGTACTAAAACCAAAGATCAGCGCCGTAAAAATTCCGCCGGAAACAGGTGCATGAAAATTGACATTTGCTATATGCAATCCGTGATTGGCCACAAACCAGAACCCGCTTAATATTAACAAGGCCATGGTAGCTAAATGTGTAATAAAGATGATGGTAGCCACAATTGCAGATTCTGTAATGCCCATAATAACAAGTAAAAGAAATAAGGTAAGCAGTACAATAGTGGCTACAAAAACATTTATGGATAAAAACAAACTATGCAGGTACTGCATGGCTTCGCTTGCAGAAATAACCGCTGTAACCATATACGAAAGAATAGTAAGGCATGCAGCTATGGAGGCATTACTTTTGGTGGTGGTATTGAGTAACACATTATAAGCGCCACCATTTAAAGGTAGCGCCCCTACTACTTCTCCATATATTTTTCTGAACAAAAACAATACACCTGCAACCATTAACAATGCAATCCATGCAAACTGGCCAGCATAAGCGATGGTTAATGCCGAAACATACAAACAGGAAGATGTAATATCATTTCCACAAATGGCCGTTGCAGGAAGTTGTGTTAGTTTCTTTACAGTACTCATGTTTGGTAGCGGTTTACGAACTATGAAATACAAATACGTTCAATTTAGGATATACATTTTGCAAACCAGCAGTAAATAAAGTTTTACAGATATAACAATACAGATACTTTCAGCAACGCTTATGGTTTGTTTACTCTCTTGCAGCCTAAAAGGGCATAGGTATTTTTTTTCTCAAAAATTGCATTTAATTCTACAGCGTTCCCATTTAATTACAACACGGCTAACGCAGATTTGTTGCAAAATTTTTCATTTCAGGTGCTGCTACAGCTTTCTACTTTAAGGGCTTATTGCTTCGATATAAAAACGTTTATTAAAACATATAATACATGAAGAAAGCATATGTAAGCAGAAGCAGGAACCTTGGCTATTTGCGACTATAAAGTCATTACAACGAGTTTTATATATCAGGAAAAATAAAGCTAGTACACAAATTGAATTAACTGATACTAAAATTGACGCATGAAAAAATAAACTTTTTGTGGTTGGCTATTTAAATTATGGAATCTTCATCATCTGATACTAAAGCAGTTTCTTTTCAAAAAAAAGTATGGATCACCGGCGGAATACTGGCCTTGATTATAGTGGTGCTTTTATTGTTTAAAGCATTGTTTAGCCTGCTGCTGCTGGTGTTTGCAGGTGTTATCATCACTGTGTACTTTTATGGCGTTGCCGGGCTTTTTCAAAAGTATTTTCACTGGTCGCCAAAGTTAAGCATCGTTCTTTCTGTGATATTAAACATCGTTTTGCTCGTTGCCTTCTTTTGGTTTATAGGAGCAAGAATACAGCACCAGGTATCCGATTTAACCAATACTTTACCTACTACTATACAAAAAGCAAAGGCACAAATCAACCAAAATCCTATTGGCAATAAATTGCTGAAACAATATAATACTTCCGGCGATTCGCAAAAAACGCTGGGAGTTGTGAAAAGTCTTTTTTCTTCCAGCTTCGGTATATTAAGCGATATCTATATTGTTATTCTTTTAGCTTTATTTTTTACGGCATCACCATCGTTGTATAAAAAAGGGATTATAAAACTTTTACCAGCCAATGCAAAGAGCAAAGGGACTGAGATAATAAACAAAATAAGTTCGGTCTTAAAAAAATGGCTGAAGGGGCAGATCTTTGGTATATTCTTCATAGCGATTTTAACAGCGATAGGGTTACTAATTATAGGCATGCCGCTTATACTCACTCTTTCTTTAATTGCCGGACTGCTCAATTTCATTCCTAACTTCGGGCCGCTTATTGCCTTGATTCCCGCAGTGTTAATTGGCCTTTCGCAAGGCACTACCACGGCGCTCATTATTGCGGGCATGTACACGTTTATACAAATTATACAAAGCGCAGTGACACAGCCATTGGTTCAAAAAAAGATGATCAATATTCCCCCGGCACTTATTATTATCAGTCAGGTAGCTATGGGTGCGCTGGCGGGTTTCTGGGGTGTGCTGCTTGCCACTCCTTTCATTGCTATTTTAATTATTCTGGTTCAGGAATTATACCTCGATAAACAACATACAAACAAGAGCTAACCCCGCATTCTTTTAAGCTATATTAAACGGTAAAATTTTTCAATGTTTGAATGCTGGCTTTTATTTTTCATATATTTTACTAAATGCACATTAATCGTTTTAAATAAAAGAAAACTTAAGTATTTCATTACTTTGATAGTTTTGGAAACGGATGAAACACATTACTGCTTATGGTCGCCTTTATATATATAAGAAAAAGCTGGCTGCTTTTACCCTTTTGCCTGCCGCTGCTAAACAGTTGCCTTGTATTAAAGGAATCTCCCAAATACCAGTTTTCAGAAGCATACTACCACAGCCGCCTGTATCACAAAAAGAAAAAAAACTTATATATAGTTCCCGCCGAAGATTCTATAAAGATTTACAGTACCAAGCACCTGAATAAAAACATTGATACGACAAAATCCATAAAGATCGCGTTCCCATTGCATAAGAAGCCTGCTTCCTTTGAAAATTATACATTCAAAAAAGGAAGCTTCGATTTTGATGTACTGAATATCCTTTTTAAATACCGGCCGCCGGTACATCATTTTCCGGCACAGTTCAATAACAATATCTTAAATGCAGCTTTTTATATTGGCAAAAGAACGGACTTCTACAAATTGAAATATAAACAATCACCATTGGGAGTGTTCGATCGCACTATCACGCATTATGGTTATAGCATTGGTGTTTTTACTGGCTTCGGCGCATCCCGGATAGATGAATATGTAACGCAAAATGCAATTACAATTCAATATGATGGTGTGGTACATATTGTTGGATTGGCTGCTGTTATGGCGTTGGACAAAGTAAACTTCGGATTGAATGTGGGCATAGATCATTTGCTGGATAAAAATAAAAAAGTATGGATCTATCAACGTAAGCCGTGGCTTGGCGTTAGCTTAGGGTTGAACCTCAATTAAACAGCACCGTAAGAAAGTGCAGCAATTTGTACTATCCTGCATTAAAACCATAATGAAGCCTTTAAAAAGATTTCTCCTGGTATTGCAAATACAAATTATACTTTGTAAATTGATCTTAAATCTATGTAGTATCCTACTATTAAATATTTCCTGCCCTTTATTATTCTTTGCATTATTTGATAAATGAACAATTGCTGATTTATACGATTGTATATTGATTAAAAGGAAACGTATTTGTGAAGATAGCCCGAAACCCAATCACATCTGATCTATACATCTGTATAGCTTTGGCATAAACGTATCTTACCTTGTTTTTAACCGTGCTTTAATGGTGTTTACTGGCATTGTGTGGGTTATTATTATGGAGTGCTTCGATGATGTATAATTAAATTTAGTATCATGATATTCCAGGCAGTAGATATCATTCGCCAGGAGCTGATTAATGATGGCCTGAATGCCAATATGGGTAACATCAGTGAAATTATCAATGACATCAATAATAATGGTGTGAACGCGGATGTTATTATTTCATTGATCAATATTGAAGAGAACCGTATTTCAACCGACCCAAACAACTATATCCGTAAAGATGCCGGCATTATAATGAAGAATCCAGCGGTTCATCTGTACCTTACTTTACTATTCACGTCGGTAAGGGTGGCTGGTGGATATGGCCTTTCGCTACAGGATATACAAAATGTAATCGGCTCTTTTCAAAAGAAGCATGTATTCGATCATTCCAACACACCGGGACTGCATGCCAATATTGAAAAACTGGTACTGGATATGGTGAGCCTTAACCTGCAGCAGTTACACGAAATATGGTCGGTGCTGGGAGGCAAGTACTACCCTAGTGTGGCTTATAGAATGCGCATGGTTACCATTGATACGATACCGGAGAATGAAGGAACACTTGTAAAGGAAGTGATACTAAACTTTTAATACTGCTTACATGAGTGTGTTTACTATACAAAGAGTTCACGAAACGGTAAGTACGATTTACCAGGAGTTATTTACTATCCGGTTTGTGCATTCGGGATATGAAACACCCCAGGAAAACTTTATCAACAAAGCAGTGAGTATAGTACCGGATAAGGACACGGAAATATTTTTTAGAAATTATAAAATTGATTACCGCTTTTATACAAATACGTTGGTTTGTTTCATTCAATGTGTGTTGTTTAACCCGCCTGCACAAGAGCCAAAAGTACCTTTTGTTACCACCCCGGCCAATATGCAGCTCCGTTTTTTAGTAACGGCCAGCAGCGATTTTGCCGCTAAAACTTTTGTAGTGGCTACCGGTAGTATCAACACGTATCAATTTTCCAATAAAATCAATCATACAAGTGGAGGGTTGGTATTATTGACAGCCCCTGTTGAAAATTATTCGATAGCAAACGATTA
>JAICHT010000245.1 GCA_025924755.1 Chitinophagaceae bacterium
ATGATATTGACTGCTCAAATGGAAAAGCGCAGATATTGGTAAATGGTGGAATTAACTATGAATGGCAATATTCTAATACATTATCTGATACTCATTCTGCCAATCCTACTGCAACACCATTGCAGACAACAACATATTTCGTTAAAGTATCTTCAGATAATGGTTGTAGTTTAAATGACAGTATAAGAATAAATGTGTTATCGAAGCCTGATTATGAATTTAATTTACCTTCTGCATTTACTCCAAATTATGATGGCAAAAATGATTGCTTTCGAGTAAAAGATTGGGGCACTATCAAGGAATTTTCAATGTACATTTTTGATAGGTGGGGACAGAAAGTATTTTCGTCAACTAACGCATCTAATTGTTGGGATGGTACATTTAAGGGAGTAAATCAGCCAACAGGTGTGTATGTTTATATTATAAAAGCCAACACGCTGTGTGGTGCTGTAAATAAAAAAGGCACTGTTACT
The DNA here is from genome assembly GCA_025924755.1 of Chitinophagaceae bacterium. Taxonomy (GTDB): domain Bacteria; phylum Bacteroidota; class Bacteroidia; order Chitinophagales; family Chitinophagaceae; genus Flavisolibacter. The sequence continues at coordinate 474 of JAICHT010000245.1, forward strand.
CTAATCAGGTAAATCTATTCTTTAAACTAATTCATTTGGTTAGTTAAATGATCTGAATATCCTTATACATATTTTATGGTTAAATTTTATTTTCCTCTTAGAGTAGGTTGTTTTTGTCTGGTTAAAAATTCTTTTTATTACATTGAAACTGTCATCAAACTGTTCTTTGTATTTATATAACTAGTAAAATTGTTTTCTTGTTATACATTATAAGTGCTGAATGTTAAGTTTTATTCATTAGTTACTTGGCTGCAGGTATTCTTATATTTTGTGTGTGTGAATTGATATCTCCCTGTGTCCAATATTGATCAAATTTTAAGCTGCCATTTTTATACCGGATGTTATCCCATGTTATAACTGTAGGGCCGGGTACTGGAAATTGAACTGTATAGACAATCTTTGTGTTGTCTGCATTAGCAAAATCCCAGGTTAAAGGACTTGAGTAACCATTTGGATCATAATATGCTCCTGTCTTATCGGAATGAAAAACAATATATTCCTGATCATAATTAATAGTATTGCTAGAACCGCCCCTTGAGTAATATACTATTGATCCCCCTACAACACCTTGGTACTCTTGGAGCCTCCAGGGATTATCAGTTAATATTTCAGCAGATAGGGATGTGTCTTTTATTATTAGAGTATCCTTCTGCACTTTTACTAAAGTATCTATTATTGTTTTTTCTTTTGTACAAGATGTAATGCTTACTTGAAGAGAAGACAAAAAGACAATTATAGCTAAAGCAGATATGCTAAATATCTTTCCCATAAAGCTTGGAATTTGCGCCAAAATACAAAAGCTTTTATAACAAGCAAATTATGCAGCTAAAAAAACTCTTTAGTAATTAAAAGCTTAATATAGACAATTAATGATCTATCTGATTTTGCCCAATTTTCCAGCTTTGAAGTCTAAGTAGCCTTTTGCCAGATATTTAATAAGTTGTAATTTGTTTTCACCATAAAGGAAATTATTTTTGATTCTATTGTATAATTCCATTTTCATTTCATCAAAACTTTCTTTAAACTGACCATTGTATTTCGAACGCAGGTAAAAATAATTTCTTAATATATAATACATTCTTATTGGTGAATGTAATACTCTCGGTGTTTTTTCAAAACTTTTCAATGATCGGTGATAGGAGACATTTCCTAAAGTATGATTTAAAAAAATATTTTCGAACTGAACAATCTTAAAATGATGCAAGTGCGCTCTTAAGCAGTATTCATGATCAACTTTATCAATAAAGAGAAGCTCATCGAACCTTCCAATTGCAGAAAATAAGTTCAAATTAATAATACTGCCAGATGTAATCAGGTGTGGACATTCAATGGCTTTGCATGTTGTAGAGGCTAGTGACTTATCTTGAAACTGAACGCCAAACATAGCTGTTCTGTCTTTATCAAGGTAGTTCTCAATACAGTAAATGTAACCTGGAAAAAAACCTGGAAAAAAAGCTGAATCCTGGTCCATTGTGAGTAACCAATTGAAATTACCTTTGATAGCTAAATCGGCTGCCTGGTTGAGTCTCAGCGCTATACCCTTGTTTTCTCCATCATGTATATAAACCATCTTCTCAGTTAAAAAATCTTTTGAAAAGCTGGATACTTTCTCCGTATTATCAATAATATATACCTTTTCTAATGATCCGATGTAAGAATTTATTCTTTCAAAAATTTTTATGTCCGGATGGTAAAGAATAATAACACCAGCAATTTTTAGCATTTTATTTGGGCTTGACTTTAGATTTCAATACTTTAAGTATTGACTTTTTTTGTCCGAAATCAGTAAAGTGGTGGGAAAGCGTTTCTTTTCCTTTGAAGGTATTAGATGGTGGCTGCATGGTTTGCTTTTCCAGGATTACCATACTATCGTAAAAGTGTACACCCTTTACATTTTTAGTTATATTATTAATATGCGGCTTTCCACCTGTTTCATAATGCCATCCATGCAAATCATCTATAAAATTTTTTGCATATTCTATAAACGTCGACTTCTTTTTATAACCTCCATAATAGTCTTCCCAATAGGAGGTATGCGTATCCTCGCAAATGTACAATCCACCATCTTTTACATGGTCAAACAAAACTTCAAAAGTGGTAATTTGTTGTTTCATTGTATGGCCACCATCATCAATTAAAATATCAACTGCTGGCACTTTTGACTTTAGCTCCGATAAAAATGTTTTGTCCTCCTGAGAGCCTATATATACAGTTGTATTTTTTTCTTCAAACTTTTTACATTCAGGATTTATATCCACACCGATGATTTTTGCATACGGTCCAAAATACTTCCGCCATTACTCTAAAGATCCACCATGAGCAATTCCAAATTCAAGTAACGTAATATCTTTGCCTCTGTATGCAGAAAAAAACTTCTCGTATACATCTAAATAATGAGCCCACTTATTAAGTAATCGTCCGGAATGACTTTCGTATATTTCTATTAAACTTTCCATTAGTATTTTTGATTTGGCAAATTTAGCAATGAATTCACTTATCCCACGTATTTCCATCTGCATACCGGCCTATAAACGGCCGGAAAATATCGACCGGCTTTTACAGTCTATTGCTATTCAAACTTTTAAAAACTACGAAATTATTATTACTGACGATTCGCCGGACAACTCACTACAACCTGTACTTCAAAAGTATGCACATCTGCCCATAATTTATTACAAAAACGAAAAAGCATTGGGTACGCCTGCTAATTGGAACTATGCCATATCAAAAGCAGCAGGCGAATGGATAAAGCTGATACACGATGATGACTGGTTTGCTTCGGATAAAAGCCTGGAAGTTTTTGCCGATGAAACCGCTAAGGGAAAAAAGTTTATTTTCTCTGCCTATAACAACGTGATAGAGAATACCCGGGATATTAAACCCATGTTTTTCCCAGCTACCTGGAAGAAGAAAATCATAGAGAACCCGCTGCTATTACTGCCCCGAAATGTGATTGGCCCGCCAAGCGTTACGTTAATGCACAAAAGCATTCATGAGCAATATGATACCAGTATGAAATGGCGGGTGGACATTGATTTTTATATACGGATTTTAAAGCAGGAAAAAGGGTACGCTTACATCAACGAAACTCTGATTAATGTAGGTGTAAGCAATACACAGGTTACAAATTATTGTATAGATAAACCTGAAGTAGAACTGCCGGAAGGCTTGTTGTTGTTGATAAAATATGGTGTTAGGCCTTTGAAAAATATACAGGTATATGACGCCTGGTGGCGCATTATCCGTAATACTCATATAAGAAGCGTAGCACAATTGGAGCAATTTACGCCTTATCAGCAATGGCCTGTAGCAATCACTACAATGGTTAAACACCAGTCTAATATACCTTCTGCAGTATTAAAAACAGGCATATTGTCAAAAGCATTGATGACCGCATCTTATTTTTTAAATTTGAGGAATTTAAACGCGTTTAAATAACACATTTTGCTATCGGTTATCATCGTAAACTACCAGTCCGCACCACTCATACTCGGTTGTCTTCAATCGGTATATAAATATAATAACGCTGATTTATTTGAAGTTTTGGTAGTAGACAATGCCTCAAATGATAATAGTAAAGAGCTTATTACCGGTGAATTTCAACAGGTAAAGTGGATAGAGATGGGTTACAATGCCGGATTTGCACGGGCTAACAATGCAGGGATGCAGCGTGCATTAGGAACTATTTACCTGCTATTAAATCCCGATACGATAGCAATTGATAATTCTATAGAACAATGTTATCAACAATTATCTCTCAGTAATTATGTAGCTGCAGGCGTTCAGCTTTTAAATGAAGATGGTTCTTATCAAACATCCGGGAATTTTTTTATAAAAGGCGGTTTAAATCACCTGCTTCCCATACCATACTGGGGCAATTTCATAAGGTGGATGGGATATCAAACCAAAACCAAAGTGCCGGGAGTGGCGGCGGCTAAAGCTGTAGAAGAGGTAGACTGGATCAATGGCGCATTTTTAATGGTAAAAAGAAGCGCTGTTGAAAATGCGGGTATGATGGATGAAGATTTTTTTCTTTATTCGGAAGAGATCGAGTGGTGCAGCCGCCTGAAAAAAGCTGGATTACTTTGCATATTCGGTAATTTAAAAATGATCCATTTGCAGGGAGAAGCCATTAACAAAAATCAAAAGGCGGTTGATAAAGGATACCAGAATTTGTTTGATAAAAAAGGGCTTCAGCTAATGGTATCACATCATGTACGTATTCGAAAACAATATGGTACCGGTTGGTTCTTGTTTTTATTGCTGAATTATACCTGGGGCATCTTTATTTTTGCAGCCGGATCATTTATAATGAACCTAATTCATTTACGAAATCTATTTAAAGATCATACCAAAGTTTCCGCATATACTAAAAATGTACTACGGGTGTGGCAACTAACGCCAACGATCATACGAAAGAAGCCGCATTTTTATAAAATGTTCTAATTACTGGCTTTGTATTTTGATACAGAAGCTGGTACTACTATAGAGTTGGTGTTGCATCGCATTTCGTCCATCTCTGGTAATACTATGGTATAAAAATCTTGTAGGCTTTACCGAACGAAAACCTGCTTCATTATAAAGCCTTTTAGCGTAAACCATTGCGAGAATACTATATAGCGGCCTTTAATCTCTTTGTTTGCAATTAAAAATTTAAAATAAAGTAGTAATGATGCTCCGAACTTAATAAATAATTCCACAAACTTTTTTACCATACCCATACTGTTTCCTTCCGACCGAATCCTGATCTTCTCTTCATTTCCTGTTTTAAGATAGAGCCTTTTAAAGTTTTCATAAGTTAAACGATGGTTGTCAATATGATGATATACCAGTGCCTGTGGCAGGTAATAAATATGGCCGGATAATTTTTTTACCTGGAAGAATATGTACTTATCGTCGCTGCGAAATGTAAGCTCATTATTGAAGCCGCCTGC
>JAICHT010000246.1 GCA_025924755.1 Chitinophagaceae bacterium
ACTATATAGATCTTTACTTTTCGCATTTTGATGATTTAAGTACGCCGGTTGCAGAAACGTTGGAAGCGCATGCACAGTTAATAAAAGAAGGAAAAGTGCGGGTCATTGGCGCCTCTAACTTTTCGCCGGAACGTTTAAAAGAAGCCTTGCAAACCAGTGCACAAAACGGGTGGCCTCGATATGAAGTATTACAACCATTATATAATTTATACAGCCGGGAAGAATTTGAAAAAGAATTGCAACCCATATGCAATCAAAATGGTTTGGGTGTAATGAATTACTATGCACTCGCCAGTGGCTTTCTTACCGGCAAATACCGCTCTGAAGCCGACTTATCAAAAAGCCCACGTGGTGGCGGCATTAAGAAATATTTAAATGACCGTGGCTTTCGCATTTTACAGGCTCTGGATGATGTGTCGAAACAATATAATGCCACGCCGACACAAGTAGCATTGGCATGGTTGATAGCCACACCCGGCATTACGGCGCCAATTGCCAGTGCCACCAGCCTTGAGCAGCTGAAAGATTTAATAAAAGGAACGGAGCTGAACTTAGATGAGAAGGCAATGGATGTTTTAAATAAAGCAAGTGAATGGAGGAATTAAACTTATCGCGAGTTTATGGTAACGGAGAAGCATATTAGTCACCGATTTTGTTTGATAGGAATGTTATAAATTGCTTATCCACATAGCAACGTAACACCACCAATATGCAGCTGCTCCATATCAAAATCATCCTGGCATTATCGCTTATTGTCAATTCTATATCAGCCCAGGAGCCAACGGTAAAAAACAGCAGTATGGTGGTGATGGCTTACTATGCCGGCCGGCCTTCGCAACTGGATAGTTTTGATGTGCAGAAAATAACGCACCTCATATATTGTTTTGGGCATTTACAGGGCAGTAAGTTTCATATTGCACGAGCAGCAGATACGGCACTGATACAGCAGATGGTAGCGCTTAAAACCAAAAATCCTGCTCTCAAGATAATGGTATCGCTGGGTGGCTGGGGCGGCTGCGCTCCTTGCTCGGAAGTATTTAGCACAAAGCGTGGACAAAGAGAATTTACAAAATCGGTAAAAGAAATTCGCAACTATTTTCATATAGATGGCATTGACCTCGACTGGGAATACCCGGCTGTTGAAGGCTACCCGGGACATGCTTATGCTGCATCCGATAAAGAACACTTTACACAGTTAATAAAAAAACTGCGCAAAAAGTTGGGCAAAGAAGCCGTTATTACGTTTGCAGCCGGCGGCTTTCAAAAGTACCTGGATGAATCAGTAGACTGGAAAAATGTAATGCCCCGTATTAACTATGTCAACCTGATGACGTATGATTTGGTAAGCGGCTATGCGACTACTACCGGCCATCACACTTCCTTGTTTTCTACAGATAAGCAGCAGGAATCTACAGACAGGGCAGTACAGAATATTTTAAAGAAAGGAGTTCCTTCCGGCAAAATTATTATTGGCGGTGCTTTTTATGCCAGGATGTGGGAGCATGTAGACAGTGCAAATAAGGGGCTTTTCCAGGCCGGCACATTTAAAGCAGGTATTTCTTATAAAGATTTTGCAACGCAAATGTCAACAGATAGTGGCTTTGTATATTATTGGGATGATGTAGCAAAAGCGCCCTATGCATACAACGCTTCCCGCCAATTGTTCGCAACGTTTGATGATACACGTTCCTCTACATTAAAGGCGCAATATGCAGTTGACAATCACCTGGGCGGTATCATGTTCTGGCAATTATCTGATGATATGTATGTTAATGGCTTGCTAGATGCTATTGATGCGGTAAGGAAAAATTATGTAAAAAAGTAAGTGCTATAAAGCTTTGATTTCAAAGGCTCATGCGGATTTATCTTATATAAAAAACTTAAGTTTTGGTTGTCTGCTGTTCTGGTAAAGTTTTTATACATCTTATTTGTTGAATAAGTTTATTCCACGTAAGCATTTTATACATCTTTACTTTTGCAGTGATGAGTACGATTTTGATAAGCAAATTTAGGCGGGATTTAAAAAGAGTATTTGATTTAACCATTAGAAATGACCGGATTAAAATTAATATTCTCCAGGCCCTGCCGTTTTGGATCGCCTCTTTGATAACCGGTTTTGTATCAGTAGCTTATTCCAAATTATTCAACTATGCCGAGATTGCTTCCAAATATGTACTGGGTATCCATTTCTGGTTAATATTTATAATAGCGCCTGCGTGTTTTGTAGCCGGATGGTTTGTAGTAAAAGAATTTGCGCCCAATGCAAAAGGCAGCGGTATTCCACAAATTATGGCTGCAATTGATTTGGCCGTACCACGCCATAACGAAAAAGTAAACAGGCTTTTAAATTTAAAGATCATTCTTACAAAAGTGGTGTCCAGCCTCATCATGGTATTTGGCGGTGGCATTATAGGTAGAGAAGGGCCTACTATACAAATTGCCGGATCCATCTTCAGAAAGGTAAACGAATGGATACCCGATAACTGGCCGAAAGTATCAAAGCGGAATATGATTATGACCGGTGCAGCTGCGGGCCTTGCTGCCGCTTTTAATACACCGTTGGGTGGAGTAGTTTTTGCTGTCGAAGAGTTGGCTAAAACACATATCCGCTTTTTTCGTACTGCACTTTTTACAGCCGTTATTATTGCAGGTTTAACAGCACAGGGAATGCTGGGTCCTTATTTATATCTTGGCTATCCCAACGTTAAGAATCTTAGTGTCTACATTTTCTTTGGTGTGGTACTCACCGCTATTTTATCCAGTATCTGTGGCAGTTTAATGAGCAAATGGATATTAAGAATCATGCGCTGGAAATCCAAGAGGAATACCAGCAAGCAAACCATTATTTTTTTAGTAGGCGGCGCACTGATGATCGCTTTTTTAGCCTATTTTATTAGTCCCAAGATATTAGGGTCTGGTAAAGAATTAATGACCAATGTATTATTTACCAACAACAAATACGAAGCCTGGTATATTGGTCTTTTAAAAATGTTTGGGATTATGGTCTCGTTTACCAGCGGCGCTGCAGGAGGTGTTTTTGCACCTTCATTAAGTGCCGGCGCCAGTATTGGGGCTTTTATTGCCGGCTTATTTCATGTAATAGGCTCCAATGCTAATATCTTAATATTAAGCGGTATGGTCGGATTTTTAACCGGCGTTACCCGGGCTCCTTTTACATCTGCCATATTAGTATTGGAAATGACTGACCGCCACAATGTGATTTTTCATTTGTTGGTAGCAGGTATGGTGGCAAGCCTTGTGGGCATGTTAGTGGACAAGCATTCTTTATACGAGCACTTAAAACTTCAATACTATAAAGAAGCCCTACAGGCAGAAGCCTCAGAGCCGGTAAATATAGAAAAAGAAGAACCTTAGCAAATAAATTACACAAATCTTCTCAACAGATTAGATGCATTAGGGATCGATTTTACCAGCCTTGCGATAGGCAGGGACACTACGGCATAAAATTTTCTGCTATCTACAAAAAGATGTTATGGATACAAATGAGAATAGGGCATCACATGGCCAAAGCGCAAGGGATTTAACCACTAACCGTACAGAGCAGCATTCGTCTATACCGAATGACTTACCTGATTCCAAACACGACGAGGAACGCTTACACTCCGATGAAACCATTATAAACCTTCCGGATGTAAGCGATATACCCGGTCAGGAAAACATACAGGTTCCTCCGTTTGGCGAAATAGCCGATACTACGATTTCATCTGCTGATGAAGAAGGTGATGAATGGCTGGATGATGAGAATGACGATAATTTAAAAATAGTAATGGGCACAGCCGCTGATGTAAATAACAACGAACACCGGGCATTGGCTGATGACAATTATATGCCTACCCGAGATGAAGACAACTTACGGAACGCTACTATGGGCAGTACCGATTTCCAGGGTGAAGGACTGAATGAAAAAAGCTTTGGTGATGAAAGGTCCGGCATAGACCTGGATATACCACAAAGAGTGGGTGAAACCCGTACTGATGCTGCGTCACAGGATGAAGAAAACGATTCTAATGATTTAGAAGGCGCTGATGATGACAATGCCATCAATGGAACGCCTTAATATCAGCATGCTTATTTTATCAGGAATACTATATGCAGTAGGTATTATAATTATACTAACTACAATCATAAAAAATGCGGACTTGCTGCCCGCATTTTTTATTAAGATATATTAATCATTCTTCTTGGTTTTTGTTTGGCCTCTTCGCGTTTAGGAATAGTTAATTGCAGCAGGCCATTTTCATATTTGGCATTGATCTTATCGGCATCCACCACGTTTTTGGGCAATTGAAACGTACGCTGGAAGGATTGATAACTGAACTCCTGCCTTGTATAGTTCTCCCCGTCTTTAATTTCATCCTGCATATTTTTTTCCGAACTGATAGTAAGCATATTATCGTCAAGCTCTACTTTAAAATCATCCTTCTTCATACCCGGCGCTACCATTTCTACAATAAAGCTGTCTTTGTTCTCGCGGATGTTTACAGCCGGGATGGTCGTATTGGTAGATGAGTTATTATTTAACCCCCAGTTCCAAAGATCTCTTGATAAAACGTCGTTAAAGAAAGAGGGGATTGCAGGAAATAAATTGTCATTTTTTTTAATGATAGACATACTAACCTCCTTTTTAAATATTTACGTTATTTTGGTTATGACTACCTCAAATCAACTGGAATGCCAACACTTTCTTATATGAAAAATTTGCAGTTTCAATGACAGCTTTTACCATTCGGTATGACAAAAGTTTAATGCAGCGATAGTGATATGCTTACAACTTCAGCCGTGTATTTACCTCTAATACGATGGCATCGATATCCATCTTTTTCATACATTTAAAATGCCCTTGCGGACAGCTTTTTCTTCCCATTTTTGTACAAGGACGGCACCACAATTTAAGAACCTGCGCATTGCTATAAGGTGTTGGATGATGCGCTAAAAAATTAATTCCATAGTAAGGATATACGCCAAACGAAGGAACCGTGCTGCCCCATATTGCGATCACTTCTTTTTTAAACGCAGCGCCAATATGCATTAAGCCGGTATCATGCGAAATAACCAGTTTGGATTTTCGAACCAGGTCGGCACTTTCGTTTAATGAAAACTTACCGCAGGCATTGTATATTTTTACCGGGTCAACCGTTTTAATAGCATCGCCTTCCGCAGCTTCTTCTTTTGCTCCCAATAAAATGATGGGGTAATGAATTTTTGCACACAGTTCTTTCAATTTTAACAGCGGCAATTTTTTGGTATAGAAAGAAGCCCCGATAACCAATGCGATGTAGCCTGCATAATGCGAAACCGGGATATCCTCCTGCGCCACTTCTTCATCAGGTGCAATAAAATAATCCAGCCCACCTCCATCATTATATATGCCGAACGGCTCCACGG
>JAICHT010000247.1 GCA_025924755.1 Chitinophagaceae bacterium
ACCTGTTTTAACCTGGCTTTGTTGGTGCCGGTTTGCACATAATTAAGAATGGCATTGAAGGTTTGCGATTCAAAGTAAAGCGAATCAGGACGGTTAATGAAATAGCATTTTAGAATATTATTCTTAAGGATCATCCGCTCAAAGCCCAGGTCTACCGCCAGTTTGCGGCAGCGTACCGTAACAAACAGTTCCTGCACTTCCGGAGGCAGCGGACCAAAGCGGTCTTTAAATTCTTCTTCCATTCCTTCCAGTGCTTCGTTGCTTTCGCAATTATCGAGGCGGGTATATAGCGACAGCCGTTCGGTGATATTTTCTACATAGCTGTCCGGAATTAAAATTTCCAGGTCGGTATCAATGGTACAATCCTGCACAAAATCGTCCTGCTTTGTAATTTCTTCTTTGAACAACTCTTTAAATTCGGTACGCTTTAATTCACGGATGGCTTCTTCCAAAATCTTTTGATAGGTTTCAAAACCAATATCAGCCATAAAACCACTTTGTTCGCCGCCCAGCAAGTTTCCGGCTCCCCGAATATCAAGGTCCCGCATGGCAATTTGAAAACCACTGCCCAGTTCGCTGTGTTGCTCCAGGGTTTGCAGGCGCTTACGGGAGTCGGCCGGCAGGGTGCTCATAGGAGGCGCTAAAAGATAACAAAATGCTTTTTTATTACTACGGCCTACCCTGCCCCGCAGCTGGTGCAGATCGCTTAATCCAAACTGGTGGGCATTGTTTACAATAATAGTATTGACGTTTGCTATATCTACCCCGCTTTCTACAATATTGGTGCATACCAGCACATCGTACTTTTTATCGATAAAATCAAAAATGCGCTCTTCCAATATATGGCCTTCCATCTGCCCGTGGGCAAATCCAATACTTAAATCGGGGCACAAGCCCTGGATCATATTGGCCATTTCCGGCAAGCCCTGCACCCGGTTATGAATAAAAAACACCTGACCACCCCGCTCGGCTTCGTAGTAGATGGCATCACGCACAAAATCTTCGTTATATACCCGCACCTCTGTTTGTATGGGCTGGCGGTTAGGCGGCGGCGTATTGATAATGGACAAATCACGGGCACCCATTAAACTGAATTGCAACGTTCTTGGGATAGGCGTTGCCGTTAGCGTAAGTGCATCAACATTGGTGCGGATGGTTTTTATTTTTTCTTTATGGGCTACGCCAAATTTCTGTTCTTCATCAATAATCAGTAAGCCCAGGTTTTTATACTTTACATCTTTACCCAATAAAGCATGTGTTCCTATAATGATATCTATTTTCCCTTCCTGCAGTTTTTGATACGTCTCTTTCTTTTCTTTAGCCGATTTAAAGCGATTAATATAATCTACCGTTACCGGAAAGTCTTTTAAACGGTCAGCAAAGGTTTTATAATGCTGAAAGGCCAGGATGGTGGTTGGTACTAATACGGCAGCCTGTTTACCATCAATACAGGTTTTAAATGCCGCACGAACAGCAATCTCTGTTTTACCAAAACCTACATCGCCGCATATTAAACGGTCCATAGGTGATGCAGCCTCCATATCCTTCTTCACATCGGCGGTAGCTTTGCTTTGGTCGGGAGTGTCCTCATATATAAAAGAAGCTTCCAGTTCGGTTTGCATATAGTTATCCGGTGTATGCTGAAAGCCTTGCTGCGCCTTACGTTGCGCATATAGTTTTATTAAATCAAAAGCAATTTCCTTTACCTTGGTTTTGGTTTTTTCTTTCAGCTTTGCCCATACGTCACTACCCAGCTTATTTACTTTGGGCACCGTACCTTCTTTGCCGGTGTATTTGGCAATTTTGTGCAGCGAGTTGATATTGACATATAAAATATCGCTGTCTTTATAAATAATGCGCACCGCTTCCTGCAACCTTCCGGCCACTTCTATTTTTTGTAAACCACTGTAGGTGCCAACTCCGTGATCGATATGGGTTACAAAATCGCCGGGCTGCAACTCCCGCAAGGTTCGCAACGTGAGTGCCTTATTTTTATTATAGGCTTGTTTTATTTTGTATTTATGATACCGTTGAAATATCTGGTGATCGGTATAACAGACCGTTTTTAAATCTTCATCAATAAACCCTTCGTGAATAGCCGTAGCGATCGGATTGAAAGCGATCTCTTCTTTTAAATCTTTAAAAATGCTGTACAGCCGCTCTAACTGCTTTGGATTTTCAGCAAATAAATTCAGTTCAAAACCTTTGCTTTTCCAGCTTTTTAAATCTTTAATCAATAAATCAAACTGCCGGTTAAAAGAAGGCTGCTCTTTTGTATGAAATTCAATTTCATATTGAAAAGATGCAGGTTGCTGATGTCCAAAATGCACTTGATGCCTTTGCTGTAACTGCTTTTCAAATTCTTCGGCCGTAGTAAATTCTTCTATGCTGATATTCTTTTTTTCCAGTTTATCGTCCTGGTCTTCTTTGCCCTTAGTATCTGTATTTCTGAGTTCTAAAAACAATTGTAAATCTTCTTCGCAGGTTAATAACCGCTCGTGGCATAAGGCGGCATCCTGCATCCATATTACCGTATTCTCCGGCAAAAATTCCAGTAGCGAAACTTTTTCTTCATCTTCAAACTGCGTATCTACATTGGGTATAATGCTTACCTGCAGCAAGCGGCGTTCGCTTAGTTGAGTTTCGGGGTCAATGATGCGGATGGAATCTACCTCGTTGCCAAACAACTCGATACGATAGGGCTTTTCATTACCAAACGAATAAATATCCAATATACCACCGCGTATAGCAAACTGGCCCGGCTCGTACACAAAATCGGTACGTTCAAAACCAAACCCCACCAATTGAGTCAGCAGCGCATCTATATCCAGCACATCGGCTGTTTTTATATAAATGATATTGGAGGAGATGGCTTTTGATATCACTACTTTTTCAAACAGCGCTTCCGGGTAGGTAACCAATGCACCGGCCCGGTTGCCTGCCGGCACCGAAAACCGGGTAAGGGCTTCAGCCCGAAGCATGATATGCGACGAATTAAGAAGGCGGTAATTTTTTCTGTTCTTAAAAGAAGAAGGAAAGTAATAAATGTTTAGTGCCTGCGTTAAGCTTTCCAGCGTGTTATGAAAATAAGCGGCCTCTTCTGCATCGTTACAAATAAATACATGATTAAGCTGTGCACACGACGCATGTAAAAAAGTAGCCGCAGCCAAAAACTGGGAGGCACTCCCCCGCAGGTTTTTTACGTATATACTATCAGGCCGGGCAAATGAAAGCCTGTCCGCCAGGTTAAAAAGGCAGGGAGAATTTTTCCAGGCATCTAATAACTCCACAACGTTCATTCGGGCTGCAAATATACTAATGAACCTTCAGGAGTTTTGGAGGTGGAATAGAGTTTTTTTGTTAATTTACCTTTTTAAATTAAATTAAATGTCGCTGAAACTGCAAGGAGTAAGACTGCTAGTGTTGATGGCTATCGGAGCCGTATTCTTTTTACATCGTACCCCCCCAAAAGTGGATGACATTAGCCTTAAAGTTTTTTTAAAGGCTAACCTGGCAAAAGCAACAGGAGATGACGAGGAGGAACAGGAAGCCGATTTTACCAAAGAAAGAATTCTACATGAATTTGAAATGCTGCGTAACCCGGTTACTGGCACCATACCAAGGAATATTCATGCTATAGAAAGGGAGGCCGCCAGTAAAATCCCAGACCGGAATCCTGAATATAACCCGCTGTTATCCGGCATTACCGGTACGGGTTCTATCAACACGCAAAATAATTATGTGAGTGTAGGTCCAAACAACCAGGCCGGCAGAAGCCGTACTTTGGGAATTGACCGGCGTAATACCAATATTATGATTACCGGCGGCACTACCGGGGGCATTTTCCGCAGCACCAATGCCGGTGCTTCCTGGACTTTTGTTTCCGGTGAAAACGATATCAGAAGCTGCAATGCGGTTGCACAAGACCCTATCAACCCAGATACCTGGTATTGCGGAACCGGCGAAGCATACTTCGTAGAAAGTGCACAGGATATAGCCGGCACTTTTGGCCACGGCATTTTTAAAAGTACAGACAATGGCGTTACCTGGAGCAAACTTACCACCACCGAAGGCAATCAAAACCAGTTTGATAACCCATTTGATTTAGTACATCGTATAGCTGTGCATCCTACCACCGGTTATGTGTATGCCGCAGCTCACCGCCGTATTATGCGTTCTAAAGATGGCGGAGCCACATGGGAGCAGGTACTGGGAAGCACTACAACGAGCACCGCATTAGGCGGCCTGACGGAGGTAATTATCCCCTCCAACGGCTCAAAAATATATGCAGCGGTTACCGGCGAAAATCCCGACAGGAACTTAGTAGGCGTTTGGGAATCTGCTACCGGCGATGCATCCAGTTGGAAACGAATAGCCGGTGGTGTTTCCGGACAGCCGGATTCTGTTGCCGGTTGGAGAGCTTATAAAAAATGGGGACGCATTGTATTGGCGTTAAACAGTACCAACGACAAATTATTTGTGTTATATAAAAACGGCGATTCTGCCTCCGGCCCCAGCCCAAGGCCCGAAGCCGACTTATTTCGCTATAATATTTCCAACAGCACCTGGGATAATTTATCAGGATTTGTGCCGGATGAACCCAACTTTAATTTGGCAGGTATTGATCCCTATAGCACCCAGTTCAACGGCTTTGATATGTCGATTGCTGTAAAGCCCGATAACGACAATATGTTGTTTATTGGAGGTACGGTTTTGGAAAGGGTTGATTTAACACAGACGCTTCCGGCTAAAAAATTCAGGCGTATGGGCGGATATGGCAAGGGCTTCTTCCCCGATTCGGAAAACAATTTTATTTACCCGGATCACCATCCTGATATTCACGGCATTTATTTTTTGCCGGGTAATAATGATGTTCTTTATACTGCCAGCGATGGTGGTATTCACAAAACGGCCACTTCGGTTTTAGCCGACACTGTAAGGTGGCAGCCCCGCGACTCTATGCTGCAGACCCTGCAATATCAATTTGTAAATATTAGTCCCGAAACCGATTTCGATTTTATTATTGGCGGCGCACAAGATAATGGTACGCTTATAAATTTAAATGCTCCGCTCAGCCAGGAGCATATACAAATTGGTGGCGGAGATGGTGCAGCGGCGGCTATTTCTAACTTTACCAAAAACGGAACTACCTGGAAGCAATCCTGGTATTCTACTATCAGCCAGGGTAGTATATATCGCGACAACATTTCACTTAATACCTCCACCAGTTCTATTAGCGAAGACAGCTATACCGAAATAACACCAACGGGTTTGGGTGGTAAAGGCCAATGGCTTACACTCATCGTAAATGACCCCGACTCTTCGCAGGATTTATATTACAATAATCATAATAAATTATACCGCACTACCAATGCCACTACTGTTACCTCC
>JAICHT010000248.1 GCA_025924755.1 Chitinophagaceae bacterium
CCATACCAATAGCCCACTACTTTTTGGCTGTAAGACGCTGTCGTAAAAAAAAGCAAAAAGATGACAAATAATTTTTTCATGCTATACTAAAACGCAACAATTCGTTCCGTATTATTTTAAGTACCGTTTTATCTCTCTTTCCGTATCTCTTTGTTTTATTGATTCCCTTTTATCATGCAGTTTCTTGCCTTTTGCCAACCCGATTTCTAGCTTTGCTAAATTTTTTTCATTGAAAAATAATCGCAATGGAATGATGGTATAGCCTTTATCTTTCAGGTTGTTTTCCAAACGTTTTAATTCCCGCTTGCTTAATAGTAATTTCCTTTCCCTCAACGGATCGTGATTATTAACCGTTCCAAAAACATATTCGGCAATATGAAATGATTTGAGCCACAATTCTCCATTATTAAAAAGGCAATAGCTGTCATTAAAGCTGGCTTTGCCGGAACGGAGCGATTTTACTTCAGTACCGGTAAGCATAATGCCTGCGGTAAACTTATCGTCAATATAATATTCGAAATAGGCGGAGCGATTTTTAATTTCCATTTTCAATAAAAGTCCAGTGGTAAAGAAAAACGCATTTCTGTAGCAGCCACTAGTTTTTAAACAGGACCAGCAGTGTGCTTAACCTTTGCTTCAGGTCTTTACGATCTACTATAAAATCTAAAAAGCCGTGTTCTAAAAGGAATTCGCTGCGTTGGAAGCCTTCCGGCAAATCTTTTTTGATTGTTTCCTTGATAACCCTTGGCCCGGCAAAACCAATTAAAGCACCAGGTTCGGCAATATTCAAATCGCCCAGCATACCAAAAGATGCGGAAATGCCGCCAAAAGTTGGATCAGTTAACAGAGAGATGTATGGAAGCTTGGCATCTGATAATTGGGAAAGTTTGCCGCTGGTTTTTGCAAGTTGCATGAGTGAGAAAGCGCTTTCCATCATACGGGCACCACCGCTTTTACTAATCACCAGGTAGGGAAGTTTGTGCTCCATGCAGTAGTCAACAGCCCGGCTAAATTTTTCTCCCATCACGCTGCCCAATGATCCGCCAATAAATTCAAAATCCATACAGGCAATTACTATATCATGACCGCCCACTTTACCCGTGGCTACCCGCATGGAGTCTTTTAAATCTGTTTTGCTCCAGGTTTCTTCCAGCCGTTTTTGATAAGGCTTCAGATCTGTAAAATTTAAAAAGTCTTTTGAACGGATATTGCCAAACAATTCTTCATATTGGTGTCCATCAAATAAAATATCATAGTATTCATCGCTGCCAATGCGGTGGTGGTAATTACATTTCGGGCATACAAAAAGCTCTTCCCTTAAGTCGCTCACCGTGCATATGTAATTGCATTCGGGGCATTTAGTCCATAATCCTTCCGGCGCTTCTTTCTTTTCCGATGATGGTGTTAATATGCCTTTTTTGATACGTTGAAACCAACGCGTTTTTGTTTCTTCACTTTTACCTTCTTCACCGGCAAGGTTAGCATCAAAATCTTCTTCTCCTTTTGTCATTTCTAAGATTTTGGTAAAACACAAATATAATAGTTAGCCTTTACAACTAACGTGATTGTTATTTAGATATGAAATTCAATACTGTTTTAAATTACGTATGCCAGCCGGTGGCGTACTATACGATCTTTTCTTTACGGCCGCTTTGTATACTTCTATATATGGCTTCTACTACTTTTATGTCTTTTAATCCTTCTTCACCCGGAACTACTGATGGTTTGTTTTGCCAGATACACTGCGCAAAATTATCCATTTGCAACGCCTGCTGGTTTACATTTGGGTCAAAGTTCATAGGTCCGTTGCTGGTAGCGCCTGCCATACCATTGTAGCGATAGGCTTCGGTAAGTTCAAACCAACCTTTTTCGGCATTGGCTTTTAAAAGGTTAAGATTCTTATTATAACTGGATATTCCGTTAGCAGTTGCGCCACCCGGAAATTCCAAGGTAAAGTATATGGTTTCATCTACTTCTTTAAAAAGTTCGGGTTTTGTTTTTTCTTCTCTTGCCGTAACATATACAGGTTCTTCGCCGGTTGTATACCTTGCTCCCTGGATGGCATAAATGCCCATGTCCATCAAGCCGCCACCACCGGCCATTGCTTTTTTAAGCCGCCATGCATTCGGATCTCCGCCATATACAAATCCATTTTCGCAATCGATATTTTTTACAGCACCATACACTTTTTTTTGTCCCAACCGCATCATCTCTTTAGTAAAAGGCTCAAAATGCAGCCGGTAACCAATAGATAATAATCGATTGGCCGATTTGCAGGCCTGGATCATCTCCATACAATCTGCAGAACTGATGGCCATAGGTTTTTCGCTGATAACGTGTTTGCCTGCTTTTGCAGCACGGATAGTGTACTCCTTATGCATAAACACAGGCAGCACCACATACACAATATCAATATCTTTATTACCAGCTATGGAATCGAAGTTTTGATAATTGTAAATATTTTTTTCAGGAATATTATATTTCTCTGCCCATATTTTTTCTTTGGCAGGTGTGCCGGTAACAATGCCAGCCAGGTAACAGTCTTTTGTGAGTTGTAAGGCAGGTGCCAATTGAGTAGTACTGTAATTGCCCAACCCTACTAATGCAACACCCAATTTCTTTTTTGCTGAAGCGCCAATCATGCTTTTGGCAAATGACGGTACCAGCAAAGAGCCGCCTAGGGTTAAAGAAAGTGATTGCTGGAATTTTCGTCTTGATTTTGATTCTGGAATCATATAGTAGCTTTAATGTTAGGTAAGTTAGTAAAAAGCAGCTATCCGATTTATTTTTAAAATAAAATCACCTTATAAAAAAATATAACGGCTCCTATAGTATTTCTTTTTCCATAATTAAAAACTCCAGAGGCCGCCGGGGAATGCCAAATCGCGGATCGTTTGGAAAAGGCTCTGTTTCCCCTGTTTTATGATAGCCCAGTCGTTCGTACCAGTTTATAAGTTCATTTCTAACAGAAATAACAGTCATCTGTATAGCCTGGCAATTTTGTAGAAGAGTATAATTTTCTGCTGCTTTCACTAAAGTTTTTCCAATACCTTTTGCCTGCATACCCGGTGCAACCGTCAGCATTCCAAGGTACATAAATCTTCCTTTCTTTTGCAGGTACACACATCCAATCAAGTTGTCTTTTTCATTTAAGGCTTTTAAAATAACCGCCTCTGGCTTATTTAGTATATCTGCCATGGCGTTTTCGTCTATGCGTATTCCATCCAGTAAGTCAGCTTCATGTGTCCAGCCTTTTTTTGCCATATCACCTCTATAGGCGCTGTTTACCAGTTGTACCAAAGCCTGCGTATCGCCACTAGTAGCTATATTAATATTGCAACCATCATTCATTTTGTAAAAATAATTCATCACATGTATATCAGGACAGCAGCTACCATGCAGGATTGACAATTTATTAAATTAAAAAGCCTCATTTCTGAGGCTTTAAAAGTAAAGTGATGTGTAAATTAAATGATTTTATTAAGCGTAGGTATCGATTAAAATGTAAAAGCTTGCTCCCATAAACGCTAAAAAAAGTAAGATTACCGTAATAGTAGCACCTAGATGAAATTCTTCCTTTGGCTCGTCAACATTCCAACTTTTCAATACTGATTTCATACAACTGGTTTTACTCTACTATTTAGGAAAACCATGCCATAACTATTTCAGCAGTAATATTTATGTAAGAGAATCAATTTAGCCGTAAGATGTAGAAGACAAACCACAATGTAAGGCAAAGTAGCAGTCGCTACTGATAAATAGGGCATATGTTTATAAAATGCAAATACCTTTATTTTGAAAGGCAGCCAGTTTGAGGCTTATTATTTATTATCCTTTGCCCGGTAACAGATTAATTCAACCGAAAAACTAAAAGCTAATGCAAATGCAATGGCTTCCCAGATCGATTCTTTTTTTACAAAAGCCAGGATCATCATGATAAGGCAAAACAAAGAGGCTACTACGGTTAACGCATTCTTTTCTGACAGGTAGCTTTTCATGCAGTTGGATTTAATATTAAGAGTTTTGTGGATGCAAATTTATTTAATGAACTCAAATTTATTAAAACCCGTCGTTGAAACAGCTTTAACTATCGACGAAAATTTTGTTAAATAGAAACTAGAACAGAAAGATGGAAATATGTTACCAATACTAATAGTAGATGTGGCTATATGGACAAGGTGCAGGAAGATACGAATTGTCCATATAAGACACACCAATATAAATGGTAAAATTTAATCCTATGGAAACTATCAGGCAGGACTATTTATAAGAAAATATAAACTTATCGCTCCAAAAATTATAAAAAATAAAATCACTAATAGTGTAAGGTTAAAACGAAGATTTTTACCAGATATTGATTTTTGGGGTGCTAAATTTTTTGCCACAGTTTCCATAACGTATGTTTTTATTCTCCATCTTACTTAAGTGAATTTTATGCCATAAATGGTTTTGGACACCTAAAATTTCAAATAATTTTTATTAATTAATAGGCACCTGTTATGATTGACTTCTTAGGGTTCGTTAAATAAAAAAGCTCAACCATATGGTTGAGCTTTTTACACAATTATAGTATGATATTAATAACGGTAATGTTCCGGCTTAAACGGACCTTGCGGCGTAATACCTAAATATTCCGATTGGTCATTTGTCAGTTCATCCAGCTCCACGCCAATTTTTGCAAGGTGTAAGCGGGCTACCTTTTCGTCCAGATGTTTGGGTAATACATATACTTTATTTTCGTATTGATTACCGTTTGTCCAAAGTTCAATTTGTGCTAATACTTGGTTAGTAAAGGAATTACTCATTACAAAACTCGGGTGGCCGGTAGCACAACCTAAATTTACCAAACGGCCTTCGGCAAGGATAATAATGTCTTTCCCTTCAATATTGTAAATATCAACCTGTGGTTTAACGGTATCTTTAGTATGGCCATATGCCTGGTTAATCCATGCCATATCAATTTCAATATCAAAGTGACCGATATTGCACACAATCGCTTTGTCTTTCATCAGGCGAAAATGCTTTTCGGTAATCAGGTCGCGGCAACCACTGGCTGTAACAATAATATCGGCTTCCTTTACGGCATCAATCATCTTCTTTACTTCAAAGCCATCCATAGCGGCCTGAAGTGCACAGATAGGATCAATTTCGGTAACAATAACGCGGCAACCTGCTCCTTTTAAACTGGCAGCAGAACCCTTACCTACATCTCCATATCCACCTACTACAGCTACCTTACCGGCCATCATTACATCCGTAGCACGACGAATAGCATCTACCAAACTTTCTTTACAACCATATTTGTTATCGAACTTGGATTTGGTAACCGAGTCGTTTACATTAATAGCCGGAACAGGTAAAGTGCCTTTTGCCATC
>JAICHT010000249.1 GCA_025924755.1 Chitinophagaceae bacterium
AAATTTATCGCGGTTGTAGGTGCAGACGGCCACTGATATTTCAGGAAGATTTTTATCCATTGTTCAAAGTAAGTTCATCGATATGTAAAGCGGCTTTTTCAGCAATATGTTGCCAGCTAAAATAGTCGTAAAAAGCAGCTGGCGTTTCTGTTTTATGCAAATTGTTTACCTCAGATACCATTTTTTCAACAAAACCGTTCCAATCATTATCTTTTACAAGTACTAATTTATCACTGCAAATTTCAGCAGGAATACCATTGGCTCCCGAAATTGTAGAAACTACCGTAGCGTGATTGGCTAATGCTTCAATAGCTTTGGTTTTTATGCCGGAGTTGTTTACAATAGGATTTAAGAATAGATGTGAACCCTGATAAAATAAGTTTACATCTTTTACATAGCCACTATACATACAGTTATGGCAGGCGTTTATTTTTTGTAAAAGAGTGGCTGGCATTCTGTTGCCTGTAATTACTATTTTGTAATTTTTGAAGTGTTGTTGCAGCAACGGCTGGACCTTGCTGATAATTGTTTCGACGGCTTTATAGTTAGGATGGTAATCCATAGTGCCGTTAAAATAAAATATAAATGGCTGACCGTATATATTTAATTCGTTCAACAATTTCAAATAAGCATCTTTTATAAGAACAGGTGGTGTGATTCCATACGTAATGACTGTTTGCTTTTCCGGGTTGATATTGAATTCTTTTATGGCTTTTTCTGCATCCGCACGACTGATAAAAAAGGCATAATCGGCCCTTTGGTGCACCCACTTTTCGTAATGCCTGTAACACTTCCACCACCACTGTTTCATAAATTTAAACCGATCACTTTCAATATTGTGCGAGTGGATGATGAATGGAACACCGGTTCTTTTTTTTATAAGCAAAGCCAGCCATGCAGTATAAGAATGTTCTGCAATAATGCAATCAATTTTTTGTTCCCGGATTATTTGTACCAGCTTTTCTATGCGTATAATATTTAAAGGCATCTTTTTATTAGCATATAAAACCGGGTATATCAGGATGTTGGATGCTGGTGTACAATTGTCACCAGAAGCGGCCATGCATATAGAATGATGGCTGCTTAAATATTGGTAAAATAAGGCTACTCCCTTTTGCCCGCCCATTAAGGGCGGATATATTTTAAAAGTTACCAGCGCTAATATGTTCACCTTATACCTTTAGGTTTCTGGTTCGGTAGGTATGCGCAATAGAACCGATAAACAGGAGCAACATAAGGATACTGGCTACTATGGCCACTTTTTCGCCGGTATAAAAAGATGCCGGATGGAATACAAACAGGATATCGTGCTTGCCTGCAGGAACCGATAAACCTCGCAATACATAATTGGTCCTGATGATCGGCACTTCTTTGCCATCCATATAAGCTTTCCATCCTCTATCATAATATACTTCGCTGAATACGGCAAAACGATTAGAAGATGAAGTCGACCGATACGTTATTTTGTCATTATCATTATTAACTAGCTGAATGGTTGCAGTGCTGTCAGCGGAAGGTGTATAGGAAACCAATGCCTTGTCTGTTGTAAATACAATAGCCGTGTCTTTTGGATGAAAATTGGTAAGTGCATTCATAGCTTCCTGTGGCGTTCCTTCAAAACGCACTGCCTGTACAAACCAGGCGGCTCCTAATGCATCCGGGTTGGCCGACACGGTTTCTTTTCCCTGCTGATCGGCCTGGATAACATATTTGGTATTGAGCATATTGTAGGAGGGAAGCGAAGCCGGAAAATTATACAACTGGTGTTCAATCAAATCCTGGTAAATACTCAATTTGGCCGGGTGATAACCACCCACTAAATTATAAAAATACGCTGCGGAAGCGCCTCCGTTAAATGCTCCCTGGATACCTTGCCGCAGATCCAGTACCCGGTAATATCCTTTATCCTGCAATATCTGCTGATCGGCTGCAGAAGGCGTAAAATTATTTTGATATTCCGTTTCATCCTGGTAGTTATCGCTATTTAAATATTTAGCATCAATGGCCATTACATCAATAACAGCCAGTATGCCAACTATTGCCAGCGCCACTGTATTTTTAATTTTATTCTTAATACTTAGCCAGATGACAAATGCAACGGCAGCAATAAATAAAAACGAACGAAGCATGCTGCTTAAAAACAAACTTCTGCGATCATCCTTTAAAGCACTAATGAAATTACGAACGTATCCTTGTACCTGTTCCGGAGCTGTAGAAACCTGGCTGAGCAATGTTTTATCACCTTCGCTGGTATAATCGAAACTGATGTACAAAAGCAATAGAATAACAAAAATACCTCCGGTAAGATATAAGCCTTTTTTATAGCGTTCCCCCAACTCCATTTTGTTTTCGGTCGTTACAATTTTTTGCAATGTCATCACCGCCATCATGCAAAAAAGGAACGTAGGAATAACAATGATCATACTCGGTGCCCGGAACTTATTGTACATGGGCAGTATGTTAAGCAGTAACCCGTTAAAGCCTTTAAAATAGCCGCCCCAGCTCATTATAATACTGATGGTACAAGCTGCCAGTATCCACCATTTATGTTTATCGTCTAATATAAAAAACCCGATCAACGCTAAAAAACAAATGATAGCGCCTACATAAGGTGGCCCCGAAGTGCCGCCAATGCCACCCCAGTAAAACTGAATAAAGCTTTGCAATTGCTGACCCATCTGCTGAGGCATTTGCTGCAAGGCTTCTATTGCTTTTGAATTTTCCTGCGGTATTTCCAAACCGCTGCTGCCGCCATACATTTTTGGAACCATCATAACAAACGGTTCGGTTTTAAACATACTGTAGGTGAAGGCATAATCCTTGCTTAAGCCCGTTTTGGTTACGTTTTTATCAGCCAAAGCAGTGCCGCCACGTATGGTTGTCTTAGAAGCTTCGTATGTGGTAAACAGTGTTACCGCATTGCTTAATACGCCAATAATTCCAGCAGTCAAGGCAATACTTGCTGCGATAATTAAATGCCGGTATTGTTTTAATTTGATCCATTTAATGGCATATCCAATAGACATAAAGAATGCGATCATCAGCCCATAATACACGATCTGCATATGGTTGAACCCAATCATCAAAGCCGTGAACAAAGCCGTTAAAGCAGCACCCCACCAATACCGCCGTTCATATATCAATATCAATGAAGCAATTAATCCGGGCAGTAAGGCAATGTTTTGCATTTGCGTATCATGGCCGGCTGCAATAATTATAGGATTGAATGTGGCATACGAATAAGCCAATCCGCCAATGATACCAATATAGGGATTGATACGAAGCACCTGGGTCAAAAAATAAAAACAGATAGAAGCTAAAAAGAAAAAACTTATCGGTTTCGCCAGGAACAAGGTCATAGGGCCATAATACAATATTGGCGCTACGGGATTGTGTGGCTCCAGCGCAATTTGATATGCGGGCATGCCGCTGAACATGCTATTAGTCCATAAAGGAAGATGGCCGTGTTTTGCTTTATAGTCCATTACATTTTTAGCCATCGCTTTCCACTGAATAATATCAGTCTGGTGCAACACTTCGCCCTGCAAAGCTGGTTTGCAATAAAGGATTGCTACTAGTAAAAAAACAATAATGGCAATAAGGTGGGGCAGTAGTTTTTGAAACGTGCCTTTGTTCATACAACGGTAAATTAAGAGGTGGGCAAAATAAGGCTATTTTAAATGAAATTACGATTCTGCCTATGAAATTTAAACTAAAGTATACATATTAAAAATGCCACAATCAGCATTAAGCTCATAGTAATAACCCACTGCAACTTTCTTGTATTTCCGCAAACATGTTTTATTTTTCCGAAATGATACAAGCCATTCTTAAAGATAAACCTACCAAATTGTTTTTGGGCTTCACCGCTTTTTTTGTAGCCAATGCATTGATAGCCGAATGTATTGGCGGTAAGATATTTTCACTGGAAGGCCTGTTTGGTTTTAAGCCAGCACACATTTCTTTATTTGGGCAAAACGATTTGTCCTTCAATCTTACCTGCGGCGTTATCCTCTGGCCGTTAGAATTTATAATGACGGATATTGTAAACGAATATTACGGTCCTAAAGCGGTTAAGCGCATCAGCTATACGGCCATTGCATTAATATCTTATGCGTTTGTGATGTTTTATTTAAGCATGCGCTTGCCGGCACCTGGTTGGTGGATCAGTTCCAAAACCGATTCGGGCATACCTGATATGCAGGCGGCTTACAGCGGCATCTTTGGGCAGGGCATGTGGATTATTTTAGGAAGCTTAGTGGCTTTTTTGGTGAGCCAGTTAGTAGACGTATATGTGTTTCACCGGATAAAAAGGGTAACCGGCGAAAAGAAAGTATGGTTGCGGTCTACCGGTTCTACGTTTATATCCCAATTTATTGACAGCTTTATTGTACTGATTATCGCATTTAAATTTGGAAACAACTGGTCGTGGGCACAGGTGCTGGCTATTGGTTGTATGAATTACATTTATAAGTTTTCAGTAGCGCTTCTCTTAACACCCCTGATTTATTTTGCAGAGCATCGTATTGAAAACTATGTAGGAACAAAAACAGCGCATTCTATGAAAAGAGCTGCGATGGGCCTGCAACAAGAAGAGTTTACAAATATTCCAGCGGCCGGATAATTTTTTGTACTTCTATAAAGTGCCTCTTGCGACGCACTCTTTTACAATCGGAAATTGGAATGAAGCAGGAAGTTTATCAATCGGTTAACTGATTTTAACCTTCATTAACTACTCACCGCTGTAACTTTCCTGTTCATTAAATTAAAATAATAACATGAAAAAGCTGCTAGCTATTTTTACTATTGCCACAGCACTATATGCTACCAATGCCGAGGCGCAACAACAGGGCGGGAACGATACGGCTGCTATGATGACCCGTATGAAAGAACGCATCAAGCCGCAGTTGATGGAAAAAACAAAACTAACCGACGAGCAGGCCGATAAAGTAATACAGATCAATTTTAATGAACGCCAGCAAATGCGCGGATTAAGAGATTTAAGCGAAGAAGACCGTAAGAAAAAAATGGATGAAATGCAGGCGGATGTTGATAAGAAGTATAAAGATATTCCATTAACCGACGAGCAGATTACCTCTGTAAATAGCTTTTTTGATGAAATGCGCAAGAACCGGCAGCAGCGCAATGGAGGCAATGGCAATGGAGGACAGTAATTAAAAAACAAATATCATATTAAAAGCTGCAGCATTGCAGCTTTTGTTTTTATACTAAACTGGCGGTGCCATGTCCACCTAGCCTGATGGTGTTAAACCAATTTATTTTAAAACTGGATATCAATTGGATTGAAATAAATAACGACTCATATTAACGTACATTAATTATAATAACTTTAG
>JAICHT010000250.1 GCA_025924755.1 Chitinophagaceae bacterium
AAACGCAATCCTGTTCAACTATAAAAACTTCAATACGCAGTTGCAGAATGGCATATAGTTCATAAGGTGTTAATGCGTCAAACTTCTTTAACTGCCACTGAATTTGCATGGTTCAAAATTAACGACCGGCGGTTGGAACAACCGGTAAACTTTCGTTGCCGGTTTCATTAACAGCCTGCACTGCAAAAAAGTAATTGTCTTTTGAATAGGGAAGGGTAGCAGATGTTTGCGAAGTAAAAATCTTCTTTTGCCAAACCGGTGATGTTGTTTCACGCATCAGTATATAATATCCTTTTACCTTTCCGGCTTTTGGCGCCTGCCAGTTCAATACCGTTAAATTGGTTAAGTTCTTTACATCTACTTTTACTTCCTGCGGCATTGCAGGTGCCTTGGCGAGATTGGCTAAATTGGAAAGATTAAGCGCCGTGTTCTTGCGCAGGTATTCAAAGTCCATGAACTGAGGCAAATCTCCATACTGGATTCCCTTTTCCATCCGTACATCCTGATGCTGATGATAATAGTTTTCATCCATTTCTGTAATACGCACGGCAGCAAAACCATTCTCCACATAAGGCGTATGATCCCCACCGCGTAAAAAACGGTCGTTGCGATAAATCATTACCACCTGCAGATTATCCACGTAGCGTTCACCCACTTCTTTTACATAGCGGGCTAATTGCCTGGCCTTACCATCGTTTTCCAAACCAAACTGCCGGATCATTTTACCATTTTTATCCAACTCATAAAAGGGCAGCCCTTCACTAAAAACCCGCACTTTGGTATTATCAATAATGTTGGTTTCACTACTGTTATTACTGCCCATAATATCATTATTCAGCACGGCCTCAATATTCCAGTTTTCCTTTTTAGCTTTATTGGCCATATAAGTAGCGCCCAACAATCCCTGCTCTTCGCCGCTTACCGTTACAAATATCACGGTTGCCGGAAAAGAATGTTTGCTCATGACACGGGCACATTCAAGAACCGCTGCGCTGCCACTACCATCATCGTTAGCGCCGGGTGCATCGCCGGTGCGGTCCATTACGTTGGTACGCATATTATCCAGGTGGCCGCTGATAATAAAAATGCGGTTGTCGTTAATATCCGTGCCTTTTAAAGTAGCCACTACATTTCCCAGGTTAATGGGGGTATCTACCCGTTTGCCATCAGGGCCGTAAGTAGTGGTATCGATAAATGCGGTTAACCGGCCATTGGATTGTTTGGCTATTTGGTTGAACCTGCTTAATACCCAGTTGCGGGCAGCTCCAATGCCGCGTCGGGGATTTTTTTGTGTGCTAAGCGTATTGCGGGTACCAAAAGCTACTAAGGTTTTAATATAAGATTGAAGGGAATCGGATGAAACTTCTTTCACCATTTGCTCAATTTCCGGATCGCGTTGTATAGTGGTTTGGGCAAAGGAATGATTGATAAAAAACAAAAATGCAGTAGCAAGTAACTGTTTTTTCATGCTATATAAATTTGTAGTTGAATAGTAAAAGTGTAGCGTTGCAAAGTAAAGCGCTTTGCAATAAAGTTGAATTAAAATTGCTGATTAATAATCATATTTTTCTTTCCAGAGGCCGCGTAAGTACTTGCGCAATTCTTCTTCCCGTGGGTTTTTGCCCGGATTATAAAACCGGGTGCCTGCAATATCGCCGGGTAAAAATTCCTGCTCGGTAAAATTGCCTTCATAGTCGTGGGCATATTTATAATTATCGCCATAGCCCATCTTTTTCATCAGGTCCGTGGGTGCATTGCGGATATGCAATGGAACCGGCAGGTCGCCATACTTATGTACGGCATCCAGGGCTTTGCCGATAGCCATATAAGAGGCGTTACTTTTAGGCGAAGAAGCTAAGTAAGTAGCACATTGGGCCAGGATGATCCGGGCTTCGGGGTAGCCTATTTTATTGACCGCATCAAAAGTGGCATTAGCCAGCAGCAGTGCATTAGCGTTGGCGTTACTGATATCTTCGCTTGCAAAGATCACCATACGCCGGGCTATGAATTTTACATCCTCACCACCTTCAATCATCCGTGCCAGCCAATAGATGGCGCCATTGGGATCGCTGCCACGCATGGATTTTATAAAGGCAGAAATAATATCATAATGTTGTTCGCCACTTTTATCATATAGGGCAATACGCTGCTGCGCAATTTCCATTACCTTATCATCAGTAATACTAATTTCTTCATTGCCTGCGCTCAATTGCTGCACCACCAACTCCAATAGATTCAGTAGTTTGCGGGCATCTCCTCCCGAAATAGTAATTAAAGCTTCCGTTTCTTTTAGCTGAATATTTTTTGTTTGAAGCCATTCATCTTTTTTCAGGGCCTGGTGCAGTAAATTCACCAAATCTTCTTCCGTTAAGGATTTTAATAC
This sequence comes from Chitinophagaceae bacterium, assembly GCA_025924755.1. Lineage (GTDB taxonomy): Bacteria > Bacteroidota > Bacteroidia > Chitinophagales > Chitinophagaceae > Flavisolibacter. Next base: position 2,384 of record JAICHT010000250.1, read on the forward strand.
ATATACCTGGCAGCGGCTGAGCAAGGCGCTGTTTACTTCAAAAGAAGGGTTTTCGGTAGTAGCACCAATAAGTCTAACTGTTCCTTTTTCTACAGCACCCAATAACGCATCCTGCTGGCCTTTGTTAAACCGGTGTATTTCATCGATAAACAAAATAGCACCTCTGGTTTTTTGCGTCTGCTGAATTACTTCACGAACTTCTTTGACGCCGGCACTGATAGCGCTTAATATAAAAAAAGGAACCTGTAACGTATGAGCAATGATATTGGCAATAGTGGTTTTGCCGGTGCCGGGTGGTCCCCATAATATCATGGATGGGATTTTGCCCTGCTCAATAGCCGTACGCAATATACTTCCCTTGCCGGTAAGATGCTGCTGGCCTACCAGATCATCCATTGTTTGCGGACGTAATCGTTCTGCTAAAGGTGCTGAAGTATTCACTATAGGAAAATAGGAAAAAGAAACGTATTTAATAGCTTATACTTACAATATTATTCAGGTATCATTTGCTGCTGCTTTATTATATAGTAAAGATAAACTGTCGGGCTGGTAGGTTGTGACCTTACGCATTTACATTCAACCTTAAAAAGTTTACTATGCGGTCAAAGGAATCACTCAGATTAACACCCTGCCAGCCGTGTTTTTCGTTTGGATAAATGACTAATTCGTTTTCTACACTTGCCCTCTCTAACTTGTCAGCCAGCAGCTGCGACTGTAATGGATTTACCACCTGATCGCTGCCACCCTGTAGAATTAAAGTAGGTGCACTTTGTGCCGTTACAAAATACGCAGGACTCGATTGCTGGTAAATAGAAATATCGGATGCCGGCGTTGCGCCTGTAAGTGTTTGCAGCAGGTACGGAATCATAGGATGCCACGGCTTTTGATACATGGCTAGCAGGTCGGTTGGGCCAAAGAAGTCAATAACCGTTTTTATTTTCGGGTATGGATATTTGTAGGCTTGCAGTAAAGCCAGATGCGCACCGGCAGAAGCACCTAACAATACCAATTCGTGTTTGTCAATGCCATATTCTTCGGCATTTGCTATTATAAAATCCATAGCCGATTTAACATCATTCTCCTGCGTTGGAAAGATGTTTTTATCCGATACCAATCGGTAGTTAATATTAAAAATAGCATAGCCGGGCAACCGTTTTTTGAACGTATCGATATAGTAGGCAAAGTTCGATTTATCGCCACTGTTCCAGGCGCCGCCGTGTATTAATATAATTGCTTTCGATAAATGCGGATGATTACCCGGCAGATGAATATCCATGCGCTGCGCGGTGTCAGTTCCATATGCGATATTAAGAAAAGTAGTAGCGTTTAAGACGTGTGGAAAATCAATAAAATTTTTGAGATCTGAAGGAGTAGTTAGCATAGAAAATAATAAGTAGAAAAGGATTTCATAAAGTCGCTAATTCTAGTCAATTGCTATGCCATTAAAACAAATTAAGCACTTTAAGAAGTGCTTAATTTGTTAAGGTTTTATAGAGGTGTCATGCTATTATTCTGTGAAAGAATTAAAGTTCAATTTAAAGGAATAATTATTTCACATCCAACTTTATATTTAACTCTTCTAACTGCTTTTCATCTATGGTGCTGGGCGCATCCAGCATTACATCGCGGCCGCTATTGTTTTTCGGAAACGCAATAAAATCGCGTATGCTTTCGCTACCGCCTAATATGGAGCACAACCTGTCAAAGCCAAAAGCAATACCGCCATGTGGAGGAGCGCCGTATTCAAAAGCGCCTAATAAAAATCCAAATTTGTGCAACGATTCTTCTTTGCTCATGCCTAGTGCAGCAAACATTTTTTCCTGCAGCTCTCTTTGATAAATGCGGATGGAACCACCGCCGATTTCGTTACCGTTCAGCACCATATCATATGCATTGGCTTTGATATTGGCATACGGATGTTTCAAATAATCGGCTGCGTTTTCAATAGCAGGATTGTTGTTTATCATGTCGCTAATCTGGTCTGGCTTAGGCGATGTAAACGGGTGGTGGCGGGCTACCCAACGATTGTCTTCTTCGCTATATTCAAACAACGGGAAATCCAGCACCCAAAGGAGTTTAAATTCATCTTCTTTGCGCAGATGCAAACGTTTGCCCATTTCCAACCGAAGTTCACTAATGGCTTTACGCGTCCGCTCTTCGGCACCGGCTAATATGAAAATCAAGTCGCCACTTTTAGCTCCGGCATATTCGGCAATTGCCTGTAGCTTTTCTTCTGAAAAGAATTTGTCTGCACTGCTTTTTAATGTTCCATCCGCATTGTATTTGATATACACCATTCCCTGCATACCAATTTGAGGACGCTTTACCCATTCGGTTATTTCATCTATTTGCTTACGGGTATATTCGGCAGCACCTGGTACTGCTATTGCTACTATGGTTTCTGCAGCATCAAAAATGGAAAAGCTGCCTTCCAGTCTTCCGTTAGCAGCGCCTTTTTGCAGGTTCCAAAGTGTTTGCGATTGCTTATCTATAAATACGGTGGCAGGCGTTTTCAGGTTGGCCACTTTCATATTAAAACGGATATCGGGTTTGTCATTACCATAGTTCCACATCGCGTCTTCCCACGTCATGCGTTCCACCGTTTCTGTATAGTCAATGCCTTTTACGGCTTTGAAAATATATTTAATCAGCCCTTCAAACATTTGCAAAATATCTTCCTGCTCTACAAAGGCCATCTCGCAATCTATTTGTGTAAACTCCGGTTGGCGGTCGGCACGCAAATCCTCATCGCGAAAGCACTTTACTATTTGATAATACCGGTCGTAACCACTTACCATTAATAGCTGCTTAAAAGTTTGTGGCGACTGGGGCAAGGCATAAAATTCTCCGGCGTTCATGCGGGAAGGCACTACAAAATCGCGGGCACCTTCAGGAGTAGATTTGATCAGAAACGGTGTTTCGATATCCATAAAATGGTTCTGATGCAGGTAATCTCTTGTAGCA
>JAICHT010000251.1 GCA_025924755.1 Chitinophagaceae bacterium
AAATAAAACATAGAAGGCTGGCATAAAATTTTCAGCAACTATTTCAAAATCTATAATATGGATAATTTAGAACTTAAAGGCAAATGGCACGAAATGAAAGGAAAGGTAAAGCAGGCGCATGGAGATTTAACAGACGATGATTTAAGATATGAAGACGGAAAAGATGAAGAGCTGTTTGGCCGTTTACAAAAAAAGCTGGGCAAAACACGTGATGAAGTGATACATTGGTTAAAATCGCTCGGATAATATCAAAGCTCCAAAAGGAGCTTTTTTTATGCCTTTCTATAACCGTACTTTTGCCGCATGCATTATGTATCAGCGCAGGATATCAGTAAATCCTATGGAATAAAGCCGTTGTTCGATCATATTTCTTTTAATTTATCGGAAGGCGAAAAGGTGGCGCTTATTGCCCGCAACGGTGCCGGAAAATCTACCTTATTAAAAATTATTGGCGGTAAAGAAACTGTAGACGAAGGTAAAATCTGGATTAATAAAAATGTAGAAACAGCCTTTTTTGAACAAGACCCCGATTTAATAGAGGACGCCACGGTATTGGATAATATCTTTCATCATAGCCATCCTGTTATCAATATCATCAAAGAGTACGAACTGGCTGTAGAGTCGGGAGATGAACAAGCTATCAGCCATTGCATTATGCTAATGGATGAAGTGAATGCGTGGGATTTTGATGCCAAAGTAAAACAGATATTGGGCAAGCTTAATATTCACGCCCTTCAACAGAAAGTAGCTACCCTTAGCGGCGGCCAAAAAAAAAAGGATTGCCCTGGCCCGAACCCTTGTTGATATTGGCTTTGAGCATAAACACATCTTATTGATAATGGATGAACCTACTAACCATCTGGATATTGAAATGGTGGAATGGCTGGAGCATTATTTAAGTAAAGAAAACAGTACGCTTTTGTTGGTAACGCACGACCGTTATTTTCTAGATACCGTTTGCACCGAAATATGGGAGTTGAACCGTAGCGAGCTTTTTGTGTATAAAGGCAATTACGACAATTACCTGGAGAAAAAAGCACAACGGGAAGACAGCGAAGCAGCCAGCATTGATAAGGCAAAAAATTTATATCGCAAAGAACTGGAGTGGATGCGTAAGCAACCCAAAGCCCGCACTACCAAATCAAAAAGCAGGCAGGATGCCTTTTACGAAGTAGAAGCCAAAGCCAAGCAAAAAGTAGACGATGCTCAATTGCAGTTGCAAAGTAAAATGAGCCGGCTGGGTGGCAAAATTGCTGAACTTAAAAAAGTATATAAAAGCTTTGATGATAAGATAATATTAAAGGGCTTTGATTATACTTTTAAAAAAGGCGAACGGGTAGGAGTGATAGGAAAGAACGGGGCTGGAAAATCCACGTTCATCAATTTGTTGCAGGGGTTAGAGCAGCCGGACAGTGGGAAAATTAATATTGGCGATACAGTAGTGTTTGGCAATTACTCGCAACAAGGGCTGGCTATAAAAGAAGATATGCGGGTGATTGAGTACGTAAAACAATATGCGGAAAGCTTTCCATTAGCAAACGGTGGCAGCTTAAGTGCTTCGCAGTTTTTAGAACTTTTTCTGTTTCCTCACGAGCAACAATATACCTACGTAAGTAAATTAAGCGGTGGCGAAAAACGACGACTGCATCTGCTAACTGTTTTATTCCGCAACCCTAATTTCTTAATATTAGATGAGCCAACCAACGACCTGGATTTACCAACGCTTTCTGTATTGGAAAATTTCTTATTGGACTTTGCCGGGTGTTTGATAGTAGTAAGCCATGATCGTTATTTTATGGACCGGTTGGTAGATCATTTGTTTGTTTTTGAAGGCGATGGTGATGTAAGAGACTATCCGGGTAATTATTCGCAATACCGAATATGGCAAAAAGACCAGGAAAATACAGAAGAGGCAATCAGTAAAAAGCAACCTCTTGAAGTAAAAGCTGAAAGCAATACGGTAAAGCGAAAGCTGTCCTATAAAGAGCAGCGGGAATTTGATATGCTGGCGAAGGAAATTGCCGGGTATGAAGAAGAACGAAAAAAAGTGTATCAGCAACTAAGTGAAGCTAACTTGCCTTTTGAGCAACTTCAGCAATATACCGAACGCATTGGCTTTCTAAACAAAGCAATTGACGAAAAAGAAATGCGCTGGTTAGAATTAAGTGAGCAGGCATAAAAGATGTTTTCTATAAATAAAAAAGCCCGCATGTAGCGGGCTTTTTTATTTTAAATTGTATTAGCGTAAGAATACCAGTTCACGATACTTAGGTAAGTACCACTCTTTATCGTCTACCAACAATTCCAGTTTATCTACATGGTAGCGGATCTGATCAAAGAAGGCATCTTTTACCTGGTTGCAATAAGCAATTGCTTTTTCGCGGGTATTGGTAATACCATTGCAAACCTTGCGGGCTTCAATCATTTTGGTTACCAACTCGCTTACTTTATTAATATGGCCGGAAATAACTTCTAATATCTGCTTTTGATTGATATAGGTGCTTTCAGGAAAATCTACCTCTTTAAATCCACGGATGTTTTTCACCAGCAAATTTTGGTAGCGAATAGCCGCCGGTAATATATGACTGGTAGCTAACTCGGCCATAATCCTGCTTTCAATTTGTACCTTTTTAATGTACTTCTCCAGCTCAATTTCATGACGCGCTTCCAACTCGGCATGAGTATAAATATTGTTGCTTTCAAAGAGGTGCTTCGCCTTTTCCGTAACCATAGCATCCAGAGCCAGTGGCGTAGTTTTTACATTTGGTAAGCCGCGGCGTGCTGCTTCGTCCTGCCATTCCTGGCTATATCCATCGCCTTCAAATAATATTTTTTCGCTGCTTACAATATACTCACGAATCACATGCATAATGGCGATTTCTTTTTTATCGCCTTTATCAATTAAAGCGTCCACATCTTTTTTAAACTGTTTCAGTGTTTCTGCCATAATCGTGTTCAGCACGGTCATTGGGTTGGCACAATTGGATGAAGAGCCTACTGCGCGGAACTCAAATTTATTACCGGTAAAGGCAAATGGTGAAGTGCGGTTACGATCCGTATTGTCCAAAAATAATTCGGGGATGCTTTTATGGATATCCATCTTCAGCATACTTTCATCAGTTTCATCAAATTTATCACCTACTCTTTCCTTTACTTCCTGTAATATTTTAGTAAGATATTGCCCGATGAAAACAGAAATGATGGCTGGTGGCGCTTCATTGGCGCCCAGACGATGATCGTTTGGCGCAGAAGCAATAGAAGCACGCAATACATCAGCATAGTCATAAACAGCTTTGATGGTGTTTACAAAAAATGTCAAAAACATTAAATTGGTTTTTGGCGTTCTGCCCGGCGCTAAAAGGTTGATGCCGGTATCAGTAGCCATGCTCCAGTTGTTGTGTTTACCGTTTCCATTAATACCGGCAAATGGTTTTTCGTGAAACAACACTTTCAGTTTATGCCGGGTAGCCACACGGGTCATAATATCCATCAATAGGGTATTATGATCAACTGCCAGGTTTACTTCTTCATATATAGGAGCACACTCAAATTGTGCCGGTGCTACTTCATTATGACGGGTGCGCAACGGAATGCCCAGTTTATAAGCTTCGTTTTCAAAATCACGCATAAAGGCATATACTCTTTCCGGAATTGATCCAAAGTAATGATCTTCTAATTGCTGGCCTTTGGCGGAGCTATGCCCAAAAACGGTTCTGCCGCACATTACTAAATCGGGACGGCCGTTAAACAATCCCTCATCAATTACAAAATATTCCTGCTCCCAACCCAACGTAGCGGTTACTTGTTGAACGTTTCTGTCAAAGTAGTTGCACACATCTACTGCTGCATTATTTAAAGACTCCAAAGCCTTAATTAATGGTGCTTTATAATCTAAAGATTCGCCGGTATAAGAAACAAATATAGTGGGTATGCAAAGCGTTTTGCCATAGCCGATATCAAATATAAAAGCTGGCGAGGAAGGATCCCAGGCAGTATAGCCCCGGGCTTCAAATGTTGCTCGCAGGCCACCACTCGGAAAGGAAGAGGCATCCGGCTCTTGCTGTATCAGGGCATCACCGTCAAATTGCTCAATAGGAGTACCATCACTTTTTATAGTAAAAAAAGAATCGTGTTTTTCGGCTGTAGTACCGGTTAATGGCTGAAACCAGTGAGTGTAGTGTGTTACACCTTTGCCTTCTGCCCAGGCACGAATGCCATTAGCTATTTGGCTGGCCATATCACGGTCTATTTTCTGGCCTAACTTTACAGAACCTAACAGGCTTTTGTAGGCTTCATCACTTAAAAATTGCCGGGCAAGTTGTGTGGTAAAAACGTTCTCGGCAAAAATAGCGGTGATTTTTGTAGTAGTATCAGGCACAACCGGTTTAGAATGTAGTAAGTTTTCTAGTGCAGTAAAGCGAAGCGACATAACAAAAAAATTTTGGTCAAAGTAAAACAATCTTATACTAAAACGTAATTTTTTTTTGAATTTAAATTAAAAACTTTCAAATTTTTACACAAAATTTCTAAATTAAGTATTTATTTTAAAGTTTTTTAAAGTGTTGATTATTCAGGCATTTCATGAACTTTTCGCTTTCTTGCCTGTGCCTGCTAATATATTTCCTATACGGTTCCAGTCTATTAGTGCTACCATAGGTACGATAACAAACGGCCATACAACACTGCGGTACCTTACTATTGCTCCTACAAAGTTCACCGTATAGCCTATAGTAATAAATGTTGAAAAAGCAAAAAAAATACAGAAAAACAAAAACGGGTCAGGGCTTTTGATTTTTTCTCTGTAAAACAAAAAGACAATAAAAAGAAGCCATAAAAAGCCAATTTCAACGGCTGCTGCAAGAGACAACAGTTGTTTTACATCACTTGGGTAAGGCCGCAATACTGCCAGATTCAATGCCTGCGGTGCAGTTTTTACAAAACTGATAAAAGAAGGTTGTAACTGAGTAACCGGCACATACGAGCCACCATGTAACTGCAAAAAGTCCTGTTGCTTGGTTACCACTGCTTGCGGAAAGTTAAGCTTTGGGTTAATATAATGAAGATTAAAAAATAAAAAGATGAAGATTCCGTAAACGGCACAAAATGTTACAATCGGTTTCCAGCGCACTTTTCTTGAAATGCTCCAGGCTATAACTGCCGGTATCAAAATAATCAGAACGTAATTTCTTATCATCAAAATCAAAAAGGTGCCAAGCAGTATTAAAAAAATACGGTAAACCTTAAATGTAGCCTCTTTAAACCCAAAATATAAATGGTACGTAATCAAAGCCAGGC
>JAICHT010000252.1 GCA_025924755.1 Chitinophagaceae bacterium
AAAATGCCAGGGCGGGGTGGTATGTACTGCATCGCACAACCCTAAAGAATACAATGGCTACAAAGCATATTGGAACGACGGCGGACAACTTGTGCCACCGCATGACGAAGCGGTGATTGCCGAAGTAGAAAAAATATCAGGTGTAGATGATGTAAAATGGAGCGGCAACGATGAAAATATTACTATCATCGGGAAAGAAATGGATGAGGCATATATTAAAATGGTAAAAAACCTGAGTGTATATCCAGAGATCATTCAACAGCAGAAAGATTTAAAAATCGTTTACACGCCAATACATGGCACAGGTATCAAATTGGTGCCGCAGGTATTGGCCGCTTATGGATTTACCAATGTGCATATTGTGAATGAGCAAAGCAGGCCGGATGGAAATTTCCCCACTGTAAAATCTCCCAACCCGGAAGAAAGCGACGCTATGCGCCTGGCATTACAACTGGCAGAAAAAATTGATGCCGATATATTACTGGGCACCGATCCGGACGCGGACAGGGTAGGCATTGGCGTGAAGGATAATAATGGTAAATGGGTACTAATGAATGGTAACCAAACCGCCGTGCTGGCTTTTAATTACATGATAGAAAGCCGTAAAGAAAAAGGTATTGCCCGGCCAAATGATATGGTAGTAAAAACCATTGTTACTACTGATATGATCGATGAATTTGCTGCTAAAAACGGCGTAACCTGTTACAATGTATTAACCGGTTTTAAATGGATTGCCGAACTGATAAAGGAAAAAGAAGCTTCGGAAAATTATGTGATTGGTGGCGAAGAAAGCTACGGATTAATGATAGGCTCTCAATTGCGTGATAAAGATGCCGTATCGGCTGTGGCTATTCTTTGCGAAATGGCGGCGTATGAAAAATCGAAAGGAAAAACACTGTTTCAAAAGCTGCTTGATTTATACGTAGCTTATGGCTTTTATCTCGAAAATTTAATTTCCATAACCAAAAAGGGAAGAGACGGGCAGCAGCAGATTGCCGATATGATGGAACGCTTCCGGAACAATCCGCCTACCACACTTGGTGGCAGTAAAGTAACGCAGTTGCTGGATTATGAAAAAGGCGTAAAGACAGATTTGGGTAGTAATAAACAAACGCCTATCGAACTGCCTAAATCGAATGTGCTGCAATTTTTATTGGAAGACGGCAGTAAAATCAGTGCAAGACCGTCGGGTACCGAACCTAAAATAAAGTTTTATTTCAGTGTGCATGCACCACTGGCTTCAGCAGCCGATTATCAAAACGTGCAGAAACAACTCAAGGAAAAAATAGATACGATTATCAGCGAATTAAGTTTGTAAAACTAGAAAGGGTACTGGTGAGGTACCCTTCTTTCTTTTAGGCGGATGGTCTTAGTAATTTATAGCAAGCAATTGGTAGTGTCGTTCTGCAACAAAGAGAGACTATTTATTGTCTCATTAAAGTAATATTCGTTCAGTAAGCCCTTTTTAACGGTGAAATTGAAAAAGATCAGGCTGTATGTTTTTTAAAGTAGGGAATCAGTTTCGGAACCTGCTGCCGGTATAGTTTATAATCTTCTCCAAATTCCCCAATCAGCTTTTCTTCTTCCAGCCGGATGGCATATAAGGTATATGCGGTAATGATGATATCAGACAATAACAAGGACCAATGCGGAAGTAATACCAGTAATCCCCATATAAAAATAAAGGTGCCTGAATAAAGCGGGTGGCGAACATACTTATGAATGCCATTTATCATGAGCGTAGTAGAAGGCTCTTCCGTAAACAAACTTTTTAAACCACTCAGGCTGATAAAGTATTTTTTTATACAAATGAACATAATCACCAGTCCTGTTATACTGATGGCATATCCTATAGTATTGGTAAGCGGTGTAGGAATAAAAAGTAGGGGAGAATACATTTTTAGCTGGAAAAAAATAACAAGTCCAAGGGTGATAAAAGCAAAAAGAATATAGTATATCCGGTAATATTGATATTGGTTTTTAAGCGGTATTTGCATCTTTTTTTTAAATGATAGGCTGGCAAATACACTATGCAATATGCAGAAAATGATCCACCCGGTGGCTAAAAAGATATGTTGTTCAATCACAGGTATAAAAGTAGTTTGTTTCTTAATGCATCCATCAATACGGCTTCGGTTTATCTTTGCATTATGAGGACGTTTGAAGACACCTACCGGCACAAAGGGTTAAGGAATAAGTTGGTGGAAACCATTAGAAAAAAAGGAATTACCGACGAAAAAGTGCTGGAGGCCATCAATAAAATACCCCGCCATTTTTTTCTGGATTCTGCTTTTGATGACGTAGCTTATGAAGACCGGGCTTTCCCTATTGCTGAAAAACAAACCATATCACAGCCATATACCGTAGCCTATCAAACACAGTTGCTTGAAGTAAAACCCAGGCATAAAGTATTGGAAATTGGTACCGGCAGCGCTTACCAGGCCAGCGTTTTGGCAGAGTTGGGGGCGCAGGTATATACCATTGAGCGACAAAAGAAGTTGTTTGATGAAAATAAAAAATTTTTTTACCTGAAAAAGTATCCCAATATCAAATTCTTCTATGGCGATGGATATGAAGGCTTACCCACCTACGGTCCATTTGATAGAGTGTTAATTACGGCAGCAGCCCCTGGCATCCCTCAAAAATTAGTAGACCAGTTAAAACCCGGCGGCATGATGGTAATACCCGTGGGTAATGAAGTGCAAACAATGAAACGGATTATTAAGAAAGAGGACGGCAGTATCAAAGAAGAAGTGTATGATAAATTTCATTTTGTACCGATGTTAGGCGGTAAAAACGAATAGTAGTTCATAAGCCGCATTAGCGGGTTACCCGCAACTTTATTATCTTTCACATCATTATCCGCTTATGCGAATTTTATCTTTTAGTATCAGCGCTATAGTTACCGTATTACTTGTTTTTATTTTGAATCATAAGTGGGGCAGCGTTCCGCCACTGGGTAAATTTTTGAGTCCACAACAAGGCTTTTGGCAAAACGCAGAACCGGTAGATTATAACTTTGATCAAAACCTCTCTTTTTTAAATTTAAAAGGTAAAGTTTCGGTATACCTGGATGGACGCCTGGTGCCGCATGTTTTTGCAGAGAATGACGAGGACGTTTATTTTGTGCAGGGATATCTGCATGCAAAATTCCGGTTGTGGCAAATGGAAATACAAACCATGGCAGCCGCAGGCCGCATCAGTGAAGTAGCCGGTAATGTACCCGCCGCTATCAGAAACGACAGGGAAGAGCGTCGGTCGGGTATGGTGTTCGGGGCCGAAAATTCTTTAAAGGCTATGGAAGCTGATCCGGTTACAAAAAAATCAATTGATGCCTATACTAAAGGTGTGAATGCCTATATTAATTCGCTTACGAAAAGCAGTCTGCCACTGGAATATAAGTTGTTGAATTATCAACCCGAGCAATGGAGCAATTTAAAGATCTGCTTGTTTTTTATGCAAATGAGTAAAGAACTTGCTGGCTTTGAAAGAGACCTGGAATTTACCAATGCCAAAGCCTTTTTTGGAAGTAAAGAAATGAATATTTTATATCCCCAGCTTTCCGACTCCTCTGTACCTTTTGCTGTAAGACAAACTGCATATGCTGCTCCCACAATAACACCCGTTGCGCCATCCACTGCCGATTCACTATACTTTGGAAACGATACTGCTGTTAATGCTACTGAAGCCACTAAACCCAATAGACTCAATGGTAGTAACAACTGGGCCGTAAGCGGACAAAAAACAAAAAGCGGCGCCCCTATATTATGCAATGATCCGCACCTGGGCCTTACGCTTCCTTCTATATGGTACGAGATGCAATTAACCACACCCGATATGAATGTATATGGCGCTACTTTTCCCGGCGCTCCATGCGTTATTATTGGGTTTAATGACAGTATAGCGTTTGGCGAAACCAATGCTATGAGGGATGTAAAAGATTACTACCACATACGCTTTAAAGATGCATCAAAAAAAGAATACTGGTTTAATAATCAATGGAAACCTGCTCAGTTGCGTATTGAGCAAATTAAAATAAATGGCGCTGCTACGTTAAATGATACGGTAGCTTATACCGTGTTTGGCCCGGTGATGTACGATAAAAGTTTCACAAATGCTGACAACTACACCGATGCATTGGCAGTACATTGGGCTGCTCATTATCCTGCTAATCCTTTACTTACCTTTTTAACTCTTGATAAAGCTAAAAATTATACGGATTATCTAAGTGCTATTAAAACCTACAATTGCCCGGGACAAAACTTTGCTTTTGCATCTAAAAGTGGTGATATTGCTTTATGGCACGAAGGAAAGTTTCCGGCTTACTGGAAAGGACAGGGGTTGTATGTAATGCCCGGCGAAGACAGCAGCTATATGTGGCAGGGATCTATACCCAAACAACAAAACCCGCATATACTAAATCCACCGGAAGGTTATATAGAAAGTGCCAACCAGCGGCCTGTTGATTCTTCATATCCATATTTTATTCCTGGTAATTACATCGTTCCTCGTGGCATCCGCATCAGCCGGCAGTTGCAGCAAATGCAGCAAATTACACCGCAGGATATGATGCGGCTTCAAAACGATACTTACGATGTGTTTGCGGCCAGCGCCGTACCCTTGCTTATAAAATATACCGATAGAAATCAGCTGGATCAAAAAGTGCTCAACTATTATAATATTGTAAAACACTGGGATTATAATGTAACACCCGACTCAAAAGGAGCAACCATTTTTAAAATTTGGTGGGATGCTTTAGACACTGCCATATGGAAAGATGAATATGAGCAGGTAGCATCCAAAACCATATGGCCGGATAATGAAACGTTATTAGAACTGCTGCTCAAAGATTCTGCATTTAAATTTATAGATGACGTACATACGCCCCAGGCCGAAACGCTGCAGCAGCAGGTAACGGCAGCGTTGCAAAAAGCCAGTATTACATTGCAAACTGAAGAAAAAGAGAACGGGCTTTTGTGGTGGCGCTATAAAAACACTTCCATCTTTCATTTATTAAAAACAGCCGTATTGCCGTTTGCCCGAACCGGTTTGCAGGTGGGCGGCTGGCGAACTACTGTGGATGCCATCACGCATGATCACGGCCCCAGTTGGCGGATGATCGTACAACTTTCAACTCCTACGGTAGCCTATGGCGTATATCCGGGCGGTCAAAGCGGCAATCCGGGTAGCAGGTTTTATGATAATTTCATAGATGCCTGGGCTAAAGGCGCCTATTATACCTTGTGGAGGATGA
>JAICHT010000253.1 GCA_025924755.1 Chitinophagaceae bacterium
GGGCAAACGCTTGAGTTGACAAGCGTTTGCCTAAACCCGTTCGCTTCCTTCACTTAAACTATAATAATTATGAAACAGAGATCGCTTCTTTCAACACTGCTTATTGCAGGGTCTCTTAGCGCCTTACCAGTGCTGGCGCAGGCACAAAGAGGCCGTAACGAGTATTTACGTGCAAACTCCAATAATGGGCATGGTAATAATGACAAGGGACAAGGTAATAATGACCGGCCTGGCAACCCGGGTAATGCACCTGGCCATAATAAAAACGCACCTTTTGATACGGGTATAGGTATACTGATTGCAGCAGGAGCTGCCTATGGATTAAAGAAGGCCTATGATAAAAGGAAAAAAGATGCATTAACACAGTAAATTAGTACAATCCTATGTTTATTCCTTACTACTATATTAGAGAGCAATGGCTGCGGCTGCTATCATACTTTTTCGCCATTTGCTTTCTAATATAGTATAACCTCCATGGCATTTATTCACAAAGTAATTTCACTGTAATGGATAAAAGTTTATTGAAGTATTTTGATATGGCTTACTTTATCCGATTTTTGATCATTTTTTTGGTGCTGTATTTTTTTCATCTTTTTTATTATGGCATTACTACGCCTGCGGGAATGTTTTACAGTTCTTTTTTGGAGCAGCATCTCAATTATATCAACTGGGTCAAAAGTTCTATTTTGTATGGTTCTAACATACTTGCTCATATTCTGGGTTTCCCGACTCATATTGAAGGGCAGCTAACGCTAAAGGTTTCTAACAGGCCTGGCGTGAATCTGAATTTTGCCTGCCTGGGCCTGGGCATATCAAGTTTTTGGATCGCATTTATAACAGCACATAGTAGCAGTTGGCAAAAGAGAATTTACTGGTGTTTGGCTGGTGTCATTGCTATCTGGCTTATCAACTGTATACGAATAACTACGTTGTTAATTTCGATGGAAAAAAACTGGAGTGATATTAAATATATTGATCACCACGATATGTTTAATATCGCATCTTATATACTTATTTTTATTTTAATTTATTTATACAATAAGGCAGGTAATATGCAGGCGCATGCAGTTACCAATTAAAAGTATAAAGCGTGTTTGTATAAGACTTTATGACGGTTTATTTACAGGTATAATAAAGGAAACCGGGCTACTGCAATTCACCACCAGGCAAATTAAAATAAGCTCACACCACCAGCAATTATTTTTGTGCGCATCTTTCCGGCAGATATCAACATCTAACCACTTATTGCTATGCACCCCGTTATCGTTCGTCAACTGCAATTGCTGCTTATAGCATTAGATGTTTTATTGATCAATGTTGTTTTCTTTATTGTACGGTTTGTTTTTGAAGATCAGCAGTTATCAGGTGCCAATGAAGAAAATACTTACCTGGGTTTTAATTTTAGCCTTACCTGGCTCTTTGTTTCTTTCTTCACTAATGTATATAAGGGTAAATATATTTTTTCATGTAAAGAGTTTACTAAAAAGTCGATAAATGCATTGGCCTATTTTTTTGCGCTTGTGTTATTGTATCTTTTTTTATATCGGCATGTGGTCATTTCCCACGCCTTTCTAACCATTACTATGCTTTGCATTCCGGTAGCGTTACTACTATCCAAAACTATCTATTTTTTTATCTATCGAATTTTGAGATTTAAAAAGTTATTGTCCGATAAAGTGTTAATCATCGGGTACAATGAACTTTCTAAAAAACTTATTCATTCTTTAGAAGAAAATGCGATCAATAAAGAAATTGTTGGCATATGCGACGAACTTGAAAATGTAAAGGAACTGCATCATTACCCTATATTAAGCAGCATAAGCAGTGCCGTTGAAATATGCGAAAAGTTTGGTGCCACTGATATTTATACCAGCATTGCACCCGAAAGTAATCCGGGTATCTATAAATTAATTCAACTGGCCGATGAGCATTGTATCCACTTTCATATTATTCCTGATACAAGTGTATTTGTTAACAGGCAATGTTATATAAATTACATAAGCGGTGTGCCAGTAATTTCTCTTCGTATAGAGCCGCTTGAAGTGCTGAGCAACAGAATTATAAAAGAAGTGTTTGATATTGTATTTAGCTTTCTTGTTGTGGTCCTTATCCTTTCTTGGATGATACCCATTATTGGTTTGCTAATACGCCTGGAATCGAAAGGCCCGGTTTTTTTTAAACAAATCCGAAGTGGAAAAGGCAATAAGAAATTCGCCTGTATAAAGTTCAGAAGTATGCGGATAAATGAGCTGGCCAATGAAATACAGGCTTCAAAAAATGATGAAAGATTAACCAGGGTTGGAAAGTTTCTCAGGCGCACGAGCTTGGATGAATTTCCGCAGTTTTTAAATGTTTTGAAAGGCGATATGAGTGTAGTGGGGCCGCGGCCGCATATGCTAAAACATACCATGGAATATTCAAAAATGATGAACCAGTATATGGTCAGGCATTTTTTAAAACCGGGTATCACCGGTTGGGCGCAGGTAAATGGTTTTAGAGGAGAGATCAACTGCTTTGAAAAGTTGCAAAGAAGAGTGGAGCATGACCTGTGGTATTTAGAAAACTGGAGTTTGTGGTTAGATATAAAAATAATTTTGATGACGGTTGTAAATGCATTTAAAGGCGACAGGAATGCCTACTGAGTTGGTCAGCTATTATTCCGAATGTTTATAAAAAATGTAATAATACCTTATACTGATTAGTGGCTTTGTATAAACTTTTCAGCACCTGCCATATCATTTATCAAAACTTATATGATCATGAAAAAGCTACTTATTTTTTCTGTTATTTATTGTTTTGCATTTACTACAGTGCACGCACAAAAGATATTTAATGTTTCAACAGGTAAACAAATCTTAGCACTGCTTCCCGCTACAGTAAAGAACAAACCTATCAAAAAAGCAAATGATGGTGTAAAGCCAGGAAAGGGTTTTATAGGCGTTACGGTTCACAGAGATTATGGAGACAATATCCAAGGCATACGTGTAGAAGTTATTAATCGATCGCCTTCATTAATTAACATAAATAATTTTCTCGCCAGTCCCACTATTACAGATCCTGCTAAATATCTAATTACTGTGATAGACGGTTATAAAGCGCTTGTGCAAACGTTATATACAGAAAGCGGGAAAGTAAATTATGAACTGCTGGTGCCTATGACTGCTACGCTTCTTACTGTAAAAGCTACAGGGTATTCTAGGGATGACTTATTAGCTATTGCCGGCACGATACCTGTTGCTAAAATTGCAAAGATGGTAGAAAAATAATAAGCTGAATTTTTATATCCTCTTCTTTATAATAAGCTGTCTGCTTTACAAAAAGCATTTTGCATTTAAAGTCCTTTACTTCCTCCCTGATAGATACCTCGTATATAATAGTGCAATCCCAAAAGAATATGCCGTGTTAATCTGATCTGGTTTTGATCTGTTTGTTTATGTCTCCATGCTGATTTTTCCTTTAGAAACAAAAGTGTTTTTATCCATAAAATTTTTTATATGGAAACCCTTATGCAACCGCTAAATTACCTGCTTGCCAGTAATGACAACCTTCTGCCTTACCAATGCACCAAGTCCACCGATGGCTTCTTCCCCCTTCTTTTCACAAAAGCATACTTTTTGCCTTTGTTGCTGCTACTGCTGAATTTCAACGCAAGCAAAGCGCAGAATGCTATTGTAACAGAAAATAAAAATGCAGGAAATCCCTCTTCTGAATGGGATATTAGCGGAGCTGGCGATTTAACTATTCAGGGTTTTGCCACTGATATTAGTGTGAATAAGGGAGAGACCGTGCATTTTAAAATTAAAACGGATGCCTCTGCTTATACAATTGATATTTACCGGCTTGGCTATTATCAGGGCAATGGCGCCCGGAAGGTTGGTACAGGCACTATTACGGCTACACTGCCTCAAACGCAGCCTGCTGACCTGACAGATAAAACCACAGGTTTAATAGATTGCGGCAACTGGCAAGAATCCGCTAATTGGGTTGTGCCATCCACTGCTGTTTCCGGTGTTTATATAGCCAAGTTAACCAGGACGGATACTAAAGGCGCCAGTCATATTGTTTTTATTGTAAGAGATGATGCCAGCACATCCAGTCTTTATTTCCAGACCTCGGATGCTACATGGCAGGCATATAATGGCTATGGAGGAAATAGTTTGTATGTGGGTAATACATCCTTTCCTAATGGGCATGCTGCAAAAGTAAGCTACAACCGGCCATTTTATACCCGTAATGGCGGTGCTGGTAGTGGTGAACCAGCTCAAGACTGGTTGTTTAATGCTGAATATCCCATGATCCGGTGGCTGGAGCGTAATGGGTATGATATGACCTATACAACCGATGTAGATGCCGACCGTCGCGGAAATCTCATAAAAAACCATAAAGTATTTATGTCAGTAGGTCATGATGAATACTGGTCTGGTCAGCAACGGGCTAATGTAGAAGCGGCACGTGCTGCAGGCATACACCTTGCCTTTTTTAGTAGTAATGAAATATACGGGAAAACACGCTGGGAACCCAGTATTGATGGCACCAATACAGCTTATAGAACGCTGGTTTGTTATAAGGAAGGTACAATGGGTGAAAATTCGTGCGGGGGTAAATGTGATCCCTTGACAAATGTATGGACAGGCTTGTGGCGCGATGGCTGTGCCTATCCGACAGCAGATGGCTGCCGCCCTGAAAATGCCCTGAGTGGGCAAATTAGCTGGTATCAATCAGATGATGCAATAACAGTTCCTGCCACTTATAAAAGTTACCGGTTTTGGCGCAATACGAGTGTCGCTACGCTTAGCACCGGGCAGACAGCTACGCTTGCCAGTGGTACGCTGGGGTATGAGTGGGATTTCGAGCAAAACAATGGCAGCTATCCGGCAGGCCGGGTTCGTATGTCCCAGACAACAATAGCAGGAAACACCCACCAATTGTCATTATACCGCAATACAGGCGGCGCTTTGGTGTTTGGTGCAGGCACAGGGCAATGGTCGTGGGGATTGGATGGAAC
Source organism: Chitinophagaceae bacterium (assembly GCA_025924755.1). Taxonomy (GTDB): domain Bacteria; phylum Bacteroidota; class Bacteroidia; order Chitinophagales; family Chitinophagaceae; genus Flavisolibacter. Next base: position 5,006 of record JAICHT010000253.1, read on the forward strand.
GCATGACCGTTCAAACTTAGGTTCAACACCTGACCCCAATATACAACAGGCTACTGTAAACCTGTTTGCAGATATGGGTACACAGCCAGGGTCATTGCAAAGTGGTTTGGTGGCCGCAACTGCTGTTACTGATGTTCAACCACCCTCTACTGTCATTTCATCGCCCAAAAATGGTGCTACCATAACAGTGAATGTTGCCGTAACCATCTCCGGTACAGCAACTGAAAATGTAGGTGTCGTGGCA